>JAZDIG010000570.1:0-6732 GCA_043805105.1 Candidatus Glassiibacteriota bacterium
GAGGGGTGCCCGCGAAGCGGGCGGGGTGTGTAAATCGCCTAATCATCGAGATGAGATAGAACTTCATCATTTATAAGCACTTGCGAATTATCATAAATAATCCGGCCTATGAATATTAAAACAACTTAGCGCTTATGGGGGAGAGCAGAGGCGGAATGAGGTCTTAAAATCATCTTGGGAAAACTCCTTCATATCGTAAAATGCGAAACCAAAAAAACGACGCGATATGAACCTGTGTAATCTTTTATAATATAATGTGTTACAAGGGGCGACGCATGCGTCGCCCCTACAATTCATGTTCATTCTTTTCAGGAGAGATAACTTCAACACGCTTTTTTGATGAAACAACTGTCCCTCTCTAATGACCAACTCTGCCGGAACGGTGCCCATGCGCTCAGACAACATCTTTCTGCGATTCCTCCTGCTAACGCTTATATTCTGCCTGGCCGGCTGCGCTTCCCCCCGGGTTTCATACGATACGGTTCTTCTCGAAGATGATTTTTCCGGCCTCGCGCCCCAGATGATTTCCGCCCCCGTGGGCCCTCACACCGAATACCACTACCTGCCGGAAGCCGCTCCCCGGGGCAACTGGGCGGTGAGCTGCTTCACCTGGGAACCGGGAGCTCAGACCGCCTGGTGGATCAAGGAGGAAGAGGGCCGCCACGTGCTGGCCCAGACTTTCGACAGCAAGGCCATGACCCACACTCACCCCATGGTGGTTACCGGCGACACCCTCTGGACCGACTACCAGGTGGAGATCACTTTCGCGCTGGACAGTAAGCGCAAGCAGTGCGGCGTGGTCTTCCGCTACCGCAACGACCGCTGCTACTATTTTGCCGGGGTGGATGGCGACCGCGCCGTGCTCAAGCTGGTAAAAGACGCCACGGATTTCCACCAGCCCTACGAAAAAATCCTCGCCGAAAAACCATTCTCCTGGGAAGAAGGCCGCTACTATACGCTGATTATCGAGGCGGTAGGGCCGAAACTGGTGGCCCGTTTCGACCTGGGCCCGGAGCTGACCGCGGTCGATTCCACCTTCCGCTGGGGCAAGGTGGGGCTGGTGAGCGACGTCCCGGCGCGGTTCGACCGGGTGAAGGTGACCACCACCGCGGCTGAAAAGGAGCGGATCGACCGGATCGGGGTCGAAAACCAGGCCGAACTGGAGGCCCTGCGCGCCGCCAATCCCAAGCCGGTGGTGTGGAAGAAGGTTTCCACCAGAGGGTTCGGCGTGGGCCGGAACCTGCGGTTCGGCGACCTGGACGGCGACGGCGTGATCGACGTGCTGGTGGGCCAGGTGGTCCATCACGCGGCCCCGCGCGACAGCTACAGCGAGCTTTCCTGCCTGACCGCCATGACCTTCGACGGCGGCGGCAAGATCCTCTGGCAGACCGGCACACCTGACCCGGAAAAGAACCATCTCACCAACGATGTCGCTTTCCAGATCCACGACCTGGACGGCGATGGAGCCAACGAGGCGGTCTACTGCATGAACATGGAGCTGATAGTGGCGGACGGCAAAACCGGCAAAATAAAGTACAAGGCGCCTACGCCCGTTGCCAAGCCCCCGGCAGACAGCTTCCCGCGTATCCTGGGCGACTGCCTCTATTTCTGTGACCTGCGCGGCAAGGGTCGGGATGCGGACATCATCATCAAGGACCGCTACTGGCACCTCTGGGCCCTGGACGACCGGCTGCGGGTGATGTGGGAGGGCGAATGCAAGACCGGCCATTACCCGTACGCTTACGACACGGACGGCGACGGCCGGGACGAGCTGGTGATGGGCTACAGCCTGTTCGATGACGACGGCAGGAAGCTCTGGAGCCTGGACAGCCTGGTAGGGGACCATGCCGATGGCGTTTCGATCGTGGATTTCGACCTGGAGGGTCCTCAGCCGCCCTGGTATTTCTGCGCGGCCAGCGATGCCGGCGTGTTCTGGACCGACCTGGCCGGCAACCTCCTCAAGCACCACTGGATCGGCCACGGCCAGAACCCGGCGGTCGCAGATTTCAGGGCCGACCTGCCGGGACTGGAGGCCCTCTCGATCAACTTCTGGGGCAACCAGGGGATCATCCACTTCTACGACTGCCACGGCAATATCTACCACGATTTCGAACCCAACCAGTACGGCAGCATGTGCCTGCCGGTGAACTGGACTGGACAGCCGCCGGAGTACTGGGTGCACAACCCGAACGTGAAAGAGGGCGGGATGTTCGACGGCCTGGGCCGGCCGGTGGTGATGTTCCCGGACGACGGCCACCCGGACATGTGCAACGCTGTGCTGGATATTACCGGCGACTGCCGGGACGAGGTGGTGGTTTGGAACCCGGATGAAATCTGGGTCTACACCCAGGATGACAACCCGAAGACCGGGAAGCTCTACAAGCCGGTGCGCAATCCCCTGTACAACTATTCGAACTACCAGGCTACGGTGAGCCTGCCGGGGTGGGGAGAGTGAATTGCTCCGGCTTTGGTGAAAAGTACCTTTTTGTATAGAGCAAATATCCCAGGACAGCGATAAACCAGAGAACTGAATAAATGAAAATAGTATTCTCATGCTGAGCGAAAATCTGCCTCGCCATTTCCAGCTGCTGGGCGGGGAATTTCATCTTTTCGAAAAAATCCATCAGGCTGACACGCGAAAACGTGATAGCTGCCGAAAGAGTGCCGGCGATAAAAAAGATAAGCGCCAGCCACCACGCTTTGATTTTGAGCTTGTACGATCCCCAGGCCAAGTAAGCCAGCACTGCCAGCCCCACCAGCGCCACCAACGCGCCCTTGACTCCGCTCAGGATCACCCCGAAAAACGGCATCACCCAGCCGGTAAATGAAGTACCAAGCATGGAAAATGCAGCACCGGCGAATATGATGATCAACCCCAAGACCGGCAGGGGGCATTTATCGGTCCAGCGAAGCCGGGTATCCCTGTTCTCACATGTCGCCTTTACACTC
The DNA here is from genome assembly GCA_043805105.1 of Candidatus Glassiibacteriota bacterium. Classification (GTDB taxonomy): domain Bacteria; phylum Gemmatimonadota; class Glassbacteria; order GWA2-58-10; family GWA2-58-10; genus JAZDIG01. The sequence continues at coordinate 2,950 of JAZDIG010000570.1, forward strand.
TTTCTTGCATAGAATAGAACAAGCACGCCTGGTATTATCACGCCAATGAATGCCATAAAGCCAGCCATCCCGTATTTCGCGACGCTAATCATCTCCTGGGGCATCTTCCCACTCAGGCCCATCTGATCGTACATACCAGGCATGATCAGTAACATAAAAAATAATCCATTGATGCCGCTGATAAGCCATACCCAGGAAGCCACCAGGATCAAGGTCCTGGCCCAGCGCCGAGCCATGATCGAGCCGATCCCCATCCAGACCAGCCAGACTCCCATAATCAAATACAGCGCAGCGCCCGGTATCATCTGACCGATACCAATCGACTCCATGCCCGAACCGCCATGGCTCTTCCCGACGATTGCTCCCAGGATCATCAGAGGTACTACCAGTACACTGATTGCGCCTAAAATGATCTGAAGGATTCCGAAAATAACCAAGCCGGTCTTTTTGTAATTGGTTCCAGGAATTGGCCCTGTTTCGGTAAGGTTAGTCATTGTGGATATCTCCTCTTCTGGAGAACTGGCACTGAGCATTAAAATTCACTTTCAAACTTAAATAACATTGATATATTATTATCATATTGTCAACACATTATTTTTTTAATTTATGAATGGTTATTAAGAACGGATGGCAGGTATAAGGCGTGACAGGAGTTTAATTCGCTCGAATGGTTACGATTACACATCTCCCGGAGCTTTTTTTAACTGTTTGCACAGGTGCCCGGCGGTGTGTTCGGTGAAACCGTGGATAACCGGATGAGATTGAATTGATCCGGTTTGATTGTCGTCAAGGAATGGGGAAAATCAGCAACCCTGAGAGAAGAGATTGAAATTGACACAATTGCAGTGCTGCCGAAACATTTGCATAGGAAGCTCTATAAGCCGGTGCGCAATCCACTATATAACTATTCGAACTACCAGGCTACGGTGAGCCTGCCGGGGTGGGAGTGAGGAGGGGGGAGTTAAATTCTGGCCTCGAATCTTAAGGGCGCAGCATGCTGCGCCCCTACAAGCCAAATGCAGGCCGCAACAGGCATAAGAAGGATGATACCAGCCGGATTGCCGTCAGGATCAGCGTTCAGGCTTTGAATAGATTGAAAGTGATTACCCCGTATAGATAGAATATGCTGAACAGTACGAGCGCGATTGAAAGCGCCAGGCTGGTACCGGCATACTCTCGTAGCTCTTTACCTGCGCGCCAGCTTTGCAGGGAACTGCGCATAATCACCGGGCAGAGCGCGAAGCTGTTGATAGCGAGCGGGATAACCAGGAACCAAGAAACTTCGAGCCACGGCCCGGGCGTAAGAAGCAAAGAAAAAGCCTCGGCCGCATTTCCCATGCCGCCGGAAGCCACTGCCGCCCTGCCTGCCGCCTCGTAGATGTCGACCCCCCGCAGGATAAAAAGCAGCGCTGTCCCGCAGAGCGCGAGCCAGGCGCCGTTGAAATAGGCCCGGATAGTGTGTTCGGCAATTTCACGGCCGGCTGCCGCGCCGGTCAGACGGCTGTGGAAAGCCCCGTAGCCGACATAGATCACGAAGCCGAAATTGAGCCAGGCCCCGAACCTCAGCCAGGAAGTGGGCGGCAGGAAGTAGATCAGGTACAGGCAGGAGACGATCCCCAGGGCCGGGAAGATGTGGTTCCGGAAAACCGCCATGAAAACCGCAGCGCCTGCCAGCAGAGCCAGCTTGGAGAGGCCGGCCAGCGGGAGGAACAGGACCACCACTGCCAGGCCGGCAAAGAGCAGGACGGCCCACAGCCAGCCGCCGGGGACCCGGAAAGGCCGCGGCCGGTCCGGCTCCTTGACCCTCAGCACGATAATCCCGGCGCAAACAAGAATAAAGGCGAACAGCGTGCCGACATTGGTCAGGTCAACCATCTCGTCGATACTGGCGACGGCGGCGAAAGCGGCGACGAACACCCCGGTCACGATCGTGGAACAGGCGGGGGTCTTGAACCGGGGGTGGATCCGGCTGACCGCGGGCGGCAGGAGGCCGTCGCGGGACATGGAGAAGAGGATGCGCGGCTGGCCGAGCTGGAAGACAAGCAGGACCGCCATCTGGGCGATCACCGCGCCGAAAGCCACTATCCCGGCCGCGAAGCCCAGGCTCGAACTCACGTGCCTCAGCGCCAGGGTCAGCGGCTCGGCCTGCTCGTTCGCCAGCGAGGACCTCAGCGCCGGGTAGGAAATCAAGCCGGTGAAAACCGCGGCCACCACAACGTAGAACAAGGTGCAGACCACCAGCGAGGCCAGAATGCCGATAGGCAGGTCCCGCTGGGGATTCCGGGTTTCCTCGGCCACCGTGGACACGGCATCGAACCCGATATAGGCGAAAAAGACGATGGCCGCCCCCGTGCTGATCCCGGACCAGCCGTTGGGGGCGAACGGATGCCAGTTTTCCGGCTGGATCCATTTCAGGCCGATCACGATGAAAAACAGCAGCACGCCGATCTTGATTGTCACGATCAGGATGTTGAAGTTCGAGCTTTCGCGGATGCCCCAGACCAGCACCAGGGTGATCAGCGCGACGATGCCCACGGCCACGAGGTTGAAGATGACCGGGAGGCCGAAAAGGTGGGGGGCATCGCGGAACACGGTCTGCACGCCGGCGGCATCCACGATCCGGGCCGCAGTGCGGTAGTCCATCGCCAGCCAGTCCGGGATATAGAGGCCGAAACCGGTCAGGAAAGTCCGAAAATAGTTGGACCAGCTTATCGCCACGGCGATATTGCCCACGGCGTACTCGATGATGAGGTCCCAGCCGATGATCCAGGCGATCAGCTCGCCCAGGCTGGCGTAGGAATAGGTGTAGGCGGAACCGGAGATCGGGACGATCGAGGCGAATTCGGCGTAACAGACCGCCGTGAACACGCAGACCACCCCGGTGAGCACGAACGAGAGCATGATTGCCGGGCCGGCCCCGGGCCGGAACGCATCTCCGGCCACCGCAGTTCCGATGGTGGCGAAAATCCCCGCGCCGATAATTGCCCCGATACCCAGCATGGTCAGTTGAAACCAACCCAGCGAGCGCTTGAGCTTGCCCTCGGTGTTTTCCGAATCTCTGAGTATCGATTCCACCGACTTGATCTGGAACAAGCTCCGGTAAGATATTTTTACCCCCTCGTGTTTGTCAGGCTGGAAATCCTACTACATATCATAAAAAGGGATCCCATAAAAAGACGATGCTGTATGAACTTTGTAATCTTTTATAATATAATGTGTTACCGTAGAGGCGACGCATGCGTCGCCCCTACAATTTATGTTCATCCTACTCAGGCAAGATTAATTCAGAACGCTTTCAAACCAATTTGAGAATGTAAATAGTGCAATATCAATTGAGGACGTAATATCAAATCCCCCTCAATCCCCCTTCTACGAAGGGGGAGGCGTCTTCACCCCCTTTGACAAAGGGGGCAGCGGGGGATTTATCAGACTAACCTCCTTTGATTCCATATTCGTTGTCAAATGCGTATCAGAGCTCCTCACGCAGCGCCAATTTCCGCCTTCTTTTCCTCCCGCACCCGGAACTGCTCCAGCCGGTAGATCGCGCTCCCGCACAAAACCGCCGCGGCCAGCATCAACAAGCCCTTGACCGTCCCGCCGAACAACACCGACCCGATCCCGAACACGCACATGAACAGGGCAATCGCACCCAGGACCAGGGAGATGATGTTGTAGCTCAGGGGCGGCCCGCCCGGCAGATGTTCCTGGTCCACCTGGCGGGTGATCCTCCGCCAGCCGGGCCCGCCGGGATTGACCTTGCGCACGAATTTCTTCAGTTTCTCA
>JAZDIG010000571.1:0-2087 GCA_043805105.1 Candidatus Glassiibacteriota bacterium
TCCCCGGTCCATGCCGAACAGCTTAAGGCTTCCGGCGCGATGACCGCCCTGTTGCGGGATGCGCTGAAACCGAACCTGGTGCAGACCCTGGAGGGCGGCCCGGCCCTGGTGCACGGCGGCCCGTTTGCCAACATCTCCCACGGCTGCAACAGCCTGGCTGCCACCCGCCTGGCCCTGGGCCTGGCTGACTACGTGGTCACCGAAGCCGGGTTCGGCGCGGACCTGGGCGCGGAAAAATTCTTTAACATCAAGTGCCGCTGCGGCGGCCTGAGCCCCAACTGCGTGGTGCTGGTCTCCAGCGCCCAGGCGATCAAGTACCAGGGCGGCCAGCCGGTCGATAAGCTCAAGGAAGAAAGCCTCGAAGCCCTCATCCGCGGCCTGGACAACCTGGACAAGCACGTGGAGAACATCCGCAAGCACGGGGTGCCGGTGGTGGCGGCGGTAAACCGCTTCCTGTCGGACACAGACCGGGAGATCGAGCTGATCCGGGACCACTGCGAAAAGCTGGAGGCGCCGACCTCGGTGACCGAGGTCTGGGAGAAGGGCGGCGAGGGAGGGCTGGAGCTGGCGGACCACGTCTGCCGGACTATCGCCGGCAACGGGACGAACTTCAGGTTCCTCTACGACACCGAGGCCGGTATCACCGATAAAATCGCCACCATCGCCCGGGAGATGTACGGCGCGGAGGGAGTCGAGTACACGACCCAGGCGCACCGGAACATCCAGTCGATAGAAAAATACGGCCTGGCGAACCTGCCGATCTGCATGGCCAAGACCCAGTTTTCGCTGAGCGACAATCCGCTCCTGCTGGGCCGGCCATCAGGCTTTCACATTTCCGTGCGCGAGGTAAGGCCCTCGGCCGGCGCCGGCTTCCTGGTGGCCCTCACCGGCGACATCATGACCATGCCCGGCCTGCCGAAAGCACCGGCTGCCGAAAATATCGGCGTGGACAAGAACGGCAGGATTTTCGGGCTGTTCTGACAGGCCTTTTACCTGGATTATTCACAAAAAATTTTCTGTTCAAGTTTTTTATAGGGGCGCCCCACTGTGTGCGCCCGATTACCATCGGAAAATTCCCGGACCACGGGCGGACACTTTGGTCCGCCCCTACGGTTACGGATTCAACAATCCCTGCCGTTTCGCGGCGGTGTGTTTTGCGGTAGGGGCGGGTTTGAAACCCGCCCGTACGATTCAGCGCTTTTTGTCCGACCCTTCGACGTAATAATCCGCTACTGCGCCTCCCAGGGCGCGACCTTCACAATCCTTCCCGCCTTCCTGCCGAATTTGACCGGCGGTCTTCCCCGCTCGAACGCGCCCAGGTCCGGGGCCTCACCGGCGTAATCATCGTTGAAGCCAGGGATCAGCACGCCCGAGTCGATTATGCGGTTGGGCACAGTGATCACCTTGTCGGTGATCGTCCACTTGCGGCCCTGGTGTTCGACCTCGGTCCGGCCCCATTTGACCCGGGTGGTAACAGCGGCCGGGAACCATTCCAGACCCTGGGCCGGCTCCCAGGCCGGCTTGCCTCCCCCCACCGGGTGCTTGAGGTAGCCCAGGCCCAGGTCGACTCCGGTAAAATAGTCGTAGGCGAAATCCAGCGGCTCGACCGGCTGCGCCCGGCCGGTCATCGGGCCGGGGCAATCGAAAATGTTGTTGCGGGTGACCGCATCCGAAAGCTGGTGCGAGCTGAACACGCTGAAACACCCTCTCGGCTGCAAGGCGGTATTGTGGAAAACGTAGCGCCGGCCCCCGCGGAACTCGCGGTCGTCCCCGCCCACCTTGATCATCGGGCCGCCCAGCGGGTTGGCGTGGGTATGACGGCTCAGGCCGAACACGTTGCGGAAGATATAGATCGGCCCCTTGCTGGTGGTGGCGGTGGCGATTGGCGTGTAAGCGTGGTGGAGGTAGTTGGCCCAGATGCGCACGTTCATGTTCGCGCCCTCGCTCTCGATCGCATCGTCCCAGACATTGGCGATGATGTTGCCGTAGATGTCGCTGTCGCGGTTCGGGCTGCCCTCGAAGCTGTAGTTGCTCCCCCCGCCGATTGCATCATTGTAGCCGTGGTCCTCGGTGGAGACTATCTCGTT
>JAZDIG010000572.1:0-5422 GCA_043805105.1 Candidatus Glassiibacteriota bacterium
GCATGCGTCGCACCTACAGGATGAATTAAAGCACTAAGCCAGCCTGAAAACGGCTTCATGGCTTCGTTTATCGAATCCGGCCGTGATGGTCGATCCGGCCGGCGGTTCGTTTTCCAGGACGAAACGAGCCAATGGGCTCTGAAGGTGGCGGCTGATGAGCCGCTTGAGCGGCCGGGCGCCGTAAACCGGGTCGTACCCCTCCCGGGCCAGGAATTGCCGCAGGCCGTCCTCCAGCTCCAGGCGCAGGTTTCTGCCGGCGAGCACTTTCTGCAGCCGGCCGATCTGGATGTCGATTATCCGCTCGAGGTGTTTCGGCTCGAGAGGCTTGAACATCACTATTTCATCGATCCGGTTGAGGAATTCGGGCCGGAAGGTCTGGCGCAGCTCTTCCCGCACCTCCAGTTCGGCCCGCTCGGGATCGACACCGGCCAGCCTCTCCAGCTGCACGCCGCCGACGTTACTGGTCATGATGATCACCGTGTTGCTGAAATCCACGGTGCGGCCCTTGCTGTCGGTGAGCCGGCCATCGTCGAGCATCTGCAGCATGAGATTGAACACGTCCGGGTGGGCTTTTTCGATCTCGTCGAACAGCACCACCGCATAAGGCCGGCGGCGGATCGTTTCGGTGAGCTGGCCGCCCTCCTCGTAGCCCACGTAGCCCGGGGGCGCGCCCACCAGCCGCGCCACCGAATGGCGCTCCTGGTATTCGCTCATGTCGATCCGCACCAGCGCCTCCTCGTCATCGAAGAGGAATTCGGCCAGGGTGCGGGCCAGTTCGGTCTTGCCCACGCCGGTGGGTCCGAGGAAGATGAAGCTGCCGATCGGGTGATGGCCCTCGGTGAGCCCGGCCCGGGCGCGGCGGATCGCATCCGACACCAGCGCCACGGCATGGTCCTGGCCCACGACGCGCTGTTTGAGCCGCTCCTCCATCCGCAGCAGCTTTTCCCGCTCCCCCTCCAGCAGCCGGTCGACCGGGATACCGGTCCAGCGGGCCACCCCCGCGGCGATGTCGCCCTCCTCTATCTCCTCGCTCAGGATTTTCTTCTCCTTCTGAACCTCGGCCAGATGCCGGCGCGCGGCATCGAGCTGTTTTTCCATATCGATGAGCCGACCGTAGCGCAGTTCCGCAGCCCGGGACAGGTCTCCCGCTTTCTCCGCCTCGGCCGCCTGCCGGCGTGTCTGTTCCATCTCCTCGCTCAGCTGCCTGATTCGCGAGATGGCCTTCTTTTCGTTCTCCCAGTGCAGCTTCAGCGAACTCATCTGCTCCTGGAGCTCGGCCAGCTCTTTTTCGCAAGCTTCCAGCCGCTCCCGGCTCGACCGGTCGCGCTCCTTTTTCAGCGCCTCGCGCTCGATCTGGAGCTGGACGATCCTTCGCTGCACGGAATCGATTTCGGCCGGCAGGCTGTCGATTTCGATTCGCAGGCTGCTGGCCGCCTCGTCGATCAGGTCGATCGCCTTATCGGGCAGGTTGCGGTCGGTGATGTAGCGGTGGCTGAGGTTGGCGGCGGCGATAATGGCCGCATCCTGGATGCGCACGCCGTGATGCATCTCGTAGCGCTCCTTGAGACCGCGCAGGATCGAGATCGTGTCCTCCAGGGTCGGCTCGGCCACGTACACGGTCTGGAAGCGGCGCTCCAGGGCCGCGTCCTTTTCGATATACTTCTGGTATTCGGCCAGGGTGGTGGCGCCCACGCAGCGCAGCTCTCCCCGGGCCAGGGCGGGCTTGTGCATGTTGGAGGCGTCCACCGCCCCCTCGGCCGCTCCCGCTCCCACCATGGTGTGCAGCTCGTCGATAAAGAGGATTATCCCCCCCTCGGCCTGTTCGATCTCTTTCAGCATGGCTTTCATCCGCTCCTCGAACTCGCCGCGGTACTTGGCGCCGGCGAGCATGAGACCGAGGTCGAGGGCCAGCAGGCGTTTGGTCTTGAGCCCCTCGGGAACGTCGCCGTCGGCGATGCGCTGGGCCAGGCCCTCCACTATCGCGGTCTTACCCACCCCCGGCTCGCCGATCAGCACCGGGTTGTTCTTGGTGCGCCGGCTCAGCACCTGGATCACCCGCCTGATCTCGCCGTCCCGGCCGATCACCGGGTCGAGCCGGCCCTTGCGGGCGGCGGCCACCAGGTCACGGGTAAAGCGCCGCAGCGCCTGCAGCTTGTCCTCGGGAGTCGGGTCGGTGACCCGGTGACTGCCGCGCAGGGCGGCCAGGGCCTTGAGCAGGTTGTCGCAGCCGGCGCCGCGGCCGGCCAGGAGCTTGCCCACCGGTCCCGGCGACTGGCAGAGGGCGAGCAGCAAGTGTTCGGTACTCACGTACTCGTCCTGCATCCTGAGCGCCTCGTCCACCGCCGCCTGCAGCACCTGCCGCAGTTGATCTCCAGGCAACAGTTCCAGCGAATGGCCGCTGGTCCTGACCCCGCTTTTGATTATTTCGTCCACCTGCGCCGCCAGGACATCCGGCTGCGCTTCCAGCTTCTGCAGCAGCGGCCACACCAGGCCTTCCTGTTCGGACAGAAGAGCCGCCAGCAGGTGTTCCGGCCCCACCTCCGGGGCCTTCGCCTGAGCGGCGGTCCGCGAAGCCCGTGAAATGGCCTCCTGGGCTTTTACCGTAAATCTGTCGAGTCCGATCATTTTCCTTCACCTCGCTGATTTTACACGCCCGCGCTTCCCGGCATCTTTCTCAGGCAACCCTAACTGAGGGTCGCACCTGATACATAAAATGACTGCCTTACAATTATGACAATATTTGTGCCAGCGCGGCCTGAAAGCGGTGGCCGATTTCTTTCGCTTCGCCCATAGGGGCACCAATCGCCGATCTACAATATATCTCAGTCCTGAAGCGGCCGGAGAAATAATTTTGGCTCCGAATGCCAATTTGGCAGCGGGAAGGCGGAGGCGCACCGGCTGGCTATTTCCAGCCGGAGACGATGAACCTGATCGAAACCGAACGCCGGCTGCCAGTCACCACCCTGGAGCAGGCCCGGGGAGTAAAGTCGCGGGCGGCCGAGATACTTGGGTATCAACTGCAAGTCGCTGCGCAGGCGGATGGAGAAATACGGGAGCGAGGGATCAGGCCAGGCGGGAGCGGTCTTCGAGGACGATCCAGGCGACGAGCAAGACCAGAGCGGCGCCCACGCTGATCAGCACGTTGATCATCCTTCTGGGACGGTATTTGTATTCGGGCACCTGCGGCTCGTCCAGCAGCACGGCCGCGGGCGTGTTGTCCGCCTCGTTGAGCCGGGTTTCTTCGTACTGGGCCGAAAGCAGGAGGTAAAGCTCCTCCTGGATACGCAGGGAGCGGTAGAGGCGGGCGAAATCCAGACCGATCTCCGGCAGTTGCGATTCGTAGCGGCGGATAGTGCGTTCCAGCTCCGTTATTTCCTTCTGCAGCATGACAATGTCCGGGTGAGTGGCCCGGAACATGGTCTGCTTGACCTTCAGCGCGATTTCCTTCGCTTCCTTTTCCGCCTCGATCATCGCCAATATTTCCAGGCTGCCCTTGACCGGCATGGTCAGGATCTCCAATGCGCCGCTGGGCCTTTCAATCGGCAGGGCCACTCCCCGGTTTTCCTGGAAATTCTTCAGGCTGTCTTCGAGTATGACCAGACTGGTCCGGGTGTCGAGCAGGCGCTCCTCGAGAAACTTCCGTCTGAGCGAGGCGGTGTTGATTCCGCGGTCGGTGAGGACGTTGTTGAGCTGCACGAAATACTCCCGGGCCAGATCGCGCGCCAGCACTGAATCTTCCTTCGCCTCCACCTTGATCACCACCTGGCCTTCGGGTGGGAAGTCGATCTTGGTGTGGCTGCGCAGCTCCTTGCGCGCCTCGAAAAAGTACTTTTTATCGTAAACCCGCCGCAGGTCGAATTTATCGACCAGGGAGTCAGCCACGGTTTCGCTGTTGAGGATCACGACGAACAGATACTGCGACTGGCTGATCGCGCCGATGCCGCTGGCGATCCGGCTGATTCCGCCCGGCAGACTGGGTACGCGCGAAAGCAGCATCCCCAGGCTGCTGAACGCAGACTTCTCCTCGGGAGGCATGATCACGGCCGCGGATTCGAACCAGCGCGGCAGGTAGAAGAAGTTCACCACGGCGGAGGCTGCGCCGACCACCGCACAGACGGTGGAGACCAGCAGCCAGCGCCGCAGCACGAGGCGGATGATTCCGATCAGGTCGAGGCTTTTTTCTGCCAAAGGAAATCCCCCGGGCTCGCTACTTCCAGATGACGAATATCAGGGCGCTCGCTACGCCGGCCACTACCGGCAGTACTATATCCAGACGGAATTTTTCCGGCACGAAGATCACATCCCCCGGAAAGACAATTTCGGTGCGGCTGCTCTTGAACTCGGTACCATCGGAGCGGCGCAGAAATACCCTTTTGCTCGAACCGTTCCAGTTGGGGCCGCCGGCCTGCCCCAGATAGTCCTGCACCCTCCAGCCGGGCTGGTAGAGGTAGCGGCCGAAGCTGTTGGTGCTGCCGGTGACGAACACCCAGTTGGTGCGCACGGGGAAGTCGAAGAACGACCCGTTGCGCAGGGGCTGGTCGAGCATATCCGCGGTAAGAATCCGGTTTTTGCCCTTTTCTGGCGGTCCCTGGCTGGCGAAGGCCGAGCCGGCCAGTGCAGTATCGACAGTCACCGGTCTCCCGGTCAGCTCGAGCAGATCGCGCAGGGTTTCGCCCGGCTTGAATTCGATCATGAATTCGGTGGCGACTTCGAAGTTCCAATCCTTGACCCGCACCGTGTCCAATTCGCTCAGGTTCGGGAAAAGGCCGCTCAGGACGACATAATTTTCCATCGACGGCACTTCGACGATGCCACCGTCCACCAGGTGGGGATTAGCTTCGAGGTCACCGGTGGCCGCGTGCCGCAGGAGGTCCACTTCCTGGACCAGGTTCCGGTCGCGGTCGTAGAGGCGGATCCGGCGTTTCGAGCCTCCGTCGCGGATGCCTCCCGCCACCCGGATCAGATCGCTCACCCGGTCCAGCGCAGTCACGGCATAGGTCCCGGAAAGCAGCACTGCCCCGGCCGCGTATACCCGGAAGGTGCGGGCGTTGACCAGGGAGAGAGTGATGCGGGTTTCGCTCGAATAAAATTTATCCAGATTGCGGTAGACGAATTTTTCGGCTTCATCGAGGGTCAGGCCGGCCACTTCCAGGGCGCCAGCCGGGGGCAGCAGCAGCCTGCCGTCGCCGGAAACGATCAGCTCGTGGCTCACCAGCGGCTCGGTGCCCCAGACCGTCACGTCCACCTGGTCGCCCGGGCCCAGCTTGTAGCTGGCGCGGTCCACCTTCCCCTCGAAGGGCACCAGCTTTTCGGGCTTGATCCTGGTAGTCGGCAGCTCGACTTCCTTTTCACGCTCAAGCAGTTTCGGCAGGCCGGTCTGGAACATCTCCCTGGTCTGCGCCGGCAAAACGGCGGCCAGTGC
>JAZDIG010000573.1:0-12529 GCA_043805105.1 Candidatus Glassiibacteriota bacterium
GTACGAGGGCACCGGCCTGGGCCTGTCGATTGTCAAGGAAATAGTCGATAACCACGGCGGCCGGATCGAAGTAGAGAGCGAAAAAGGCCGCGGCTCCACTTTCACCGTCTTCCTGCGCCGGGCCAAAGCCGAAGCCTGAAAACCCCGGCTCCCGCAAACGATGTATTGCAGGGGCTGATTAAACACCTGCTCACCCGTCCTGTTGAACGGCCTCCGAGAAAGCCGATTGCGATGTTGCCCGGCCCAAGAATGTGGCGCCCTGTTATGAACTGGGGGAGAATGGTTTCTTTTTTCCTGCTCGGGACCAGAAAATCATTGCGACACTGATTTTGAACGGTTAATCTATCGCAAAAGCAATAGGGATTTCTCAATTTAGTCTGGGAAAGACGAAAAAGTTTGCTCAGAATCGAAAAAGAAGGCTATCTTTACTGCGATCAGTTTTAATATGGGGAATGGCGGATGGCACCTGACAACGGAAGGCACCTGACCCGCCTCGTGCCGAGGGGACGCACGGCGTTAGGCCGCCCTTATTAAACCTGACTCTGCTTATAGCTTTTATAATTGTATAAGAGATGACTCAAGAATTTAACTAAAGTCAATAATTACTATGGAAAAGAGCGAATATTGATTAAAAATTGAATCGCATTATACAGATAGTTTTCGAGCTGATTATCAATAATATTTCTGCTGACGATTGAATATAATTGATGATATATCAATGCTCTGCAAGGCGTAAAGCTTATATTGATGCTGCCAATGTACTTTTGAGTCCCGCCGCAAGGATGCTAACACATGTTTTAATCACAGTCTTGCCATTTGAAAACATTTATAATGCTGTAATATCTTCTCCATCTATTAGCGATAGAATGGGAGATTTATATGAGCTTAAACATTTTTGACTTGTTATTGCCGAGGGAAATAAAGTTCTTTAAGTATATGAATGAGCAGGCTGACATCTTTTCCCAGAGCTGCAAGATTTTCAGGGATTTTCTTTCACAGCTAAAGCATTTAAGCGAAGACGAGATCCGCGCCGAAGTTTCTAAGATCAAGGACCTGGAGCATAGAGGAGACAAGATTGAGCGCGGCATTATCGAGCAGCTGGACAGGACGTTTCTCACCCCTCTTGACAGGGAAGACATCCATTCCATCGCTGGCGGCCTTGACAATGCTCTTGATTTAGTAAACAGAATGATGCAGAAGATAGAGATATATAAAATAAAGGATGCGCCGCCAGATGCCCTCAAGTTCGCAAATATCATTGTAGACATGTCATCTGAGCTCAATACATTGATCGGGAACCTGGAGCGTAAAAAAGACATCAGCATCATCGTAAGAAAGATACACAAACTTGAAACTGATGCTGATTTCCTTTTCCACACTGCAATGGCAGACCTCCTCAGCAGAAAGAATAAATTCATCTACATAATAAAGTTTAAGGAACTTTACGAGCACCTTGAAGAGCTTATCAATTCAGTCGACCGTATTGCCAAGCTGGTTCGGGGCATTGTGGTGAAACAGGGTTAAAAAATGGCTGAGCTCACTTCTTTAGTCGTCTTTATTATTGCACTCGCGCTGCTTTTTGATTTCTTGAACGGCTTCCATGATGCAGCAAACGCCATAGCGACAGTTGTCGTCACGAAGACTTTAACCCCTTTCCAGGCTGTTTTGCTGGCTGGATCTGCTAATTTTATTGGCTATTTCTTTTTTGGAGTTGCAATAGCAACTACTGTTGGAAAAGGAGTTATCGACACTGCCTATGTAACATTACCTCTAATACTGGCGGCATTAGTTGGGGCGATACTATGGAACATTTTAACCTGGCTTTTAGGGTTGCCCACATCAAGCAGCCATGCATTGATTGGTGGTCTTATAGGAAGTGCGGTTGTTGCAGTTGGTTTAAAGGCAGTTATCTTCACAGGTGTAATAAAGATTTTTTTATTCATTTTTATAGCTCCAATAATAGGCATGGTTGGGGCAATTATTTTTACGACAATAATTCTGTGGCTGTTTCATAGATATGACCGTACTAAATTAAAAAATCTTTTCAAGAGACTTCAATTAGTATCGGCCACGGTCTATAGTGTGGGTCACGGTACAAATGATGCGCAAAAAACCATGGGGATTATAACCCTGGTTCTTTTTTCCGCAGGCATAATACCGACTTTTCATGTTGACAACTGGGTAATATTTACATGCCACGCTTCCATTGCTCTTGGAACTGTTTTTGGAGGGTGGAGGATTGTCAAGACAATGGGTACGCGGATAACAAAGATCAGGGCGATGGAAGGGTTCTGCGCAGAAACATTATCAGCTCTTGTTTTGCTGGGGACTGCCCACCTGGGAATTCCTGTAAGCACAACGCATGTCATCGCAGGGTCGATAATGGGTGTTGGCACTGTTGAGCATGCAAGAAATGTGAGATGGGTGACTGCAAGAAGAATAATATGGGCATGGATACTGACAATACCCGCGACAGCGCTAATCGCGGGAGCGAGCTATTTTGTTATTTCTATTTTCCTGTGAGTTGGATATTTTATCCAGTCATCGATCTTCGCAGGATCTGCATCGGAATAGACCCCCGGATTAGTTGGTAGAAAACACCTGCTCATATTTTCTCCCAGATCATAATCTCCCTTTCTGCCCTGCAGCAGGCAATGCCGAAGCTGAATATCCACTTTGGGCGCCATTAACGTTTACTGTCCAGGGTCCTCAGCAGGTCCCTGCGCAGCCGAGTCAGTTGTTCCGGAGCGAGGGTGCCGAAATTCACCCGGCCGGCCTCGTCGAAAAACTCCTGGATCGCGCCGCCGCCGAGGTTCACCCGTTCGGCCACAACCTGGGCGGCCTGCACGGGGCTCCAGCCCTCCCTTTCGGCCAGCAGCGCCAGCAGGGTGACGTCCTCGGTTCCCTTGCGGCAGGCCTTGAGCCGCAGGCTCACCAGTGGACCCTCGATGCCGAACCGCACCCCGGGATAGAAAATGGCCGTGTTCTGGAACCTCTCGTAATTCTCGTCACTGGCGATCGTCTGCCAGGGCAGCAGGCCGTTGCCGCCGCCCAGGTAAACCATGAGCGGCCAGGCCGAGGCGGTCAGGTTGGTTTCCTCCAGGCCGTTAAAAGCACCGTAGTTGCGATACTGTTGAGCGAACCGGTTCTTGCGCCAGCGCAGGTAGGCGTTCTTTTCGTAGAAAAAGGAGCTCACGTAGCTCACACTCCGCAGCCCGTCCCAGAGGCCGAACTGCAACTGGGGGCGGCTGACATCGATCCGGAACACCAGGTTCACGTCCCGCACCTCGCCCACCGCTTCCTGGAACAGCCTGCCGAAAAAGCCAATCGCCTTGAAGTCATCCCAGTGGTAGGGCTCGTCCAACAGCCACCACGAAATGCCGTCCCCGCCAAAGCCCTGGGCCGGGTCCCGGTTCTTCCAGTAGTACTTGTTGTTCAGGTAGACCTGAAATTCGGTGCCGGTCCAGCCCTTCTCCCGGAAGTGGTCGACGAACTGGCGGAGCACGTTCTTCCAGGCTTCTTCGTATGCCGGATCGAAGGCCTTATCGATAGGCGGCGCTTCGAGGGTGTGCTCGTTGACCATGCCCACATAGGAGGTGTCGTGGGCGGTGAAGCGGTAATATTTGAGCAGGCTGGCCGGCCAGTTCTCGAAAAACGGCAGGTACATCACCGGCACCGGCACCGGCCGGTCCGTGCCGGCGAAGGCCCGGGCGTCCAGATAGCGTCCCCAGCGCAGGTCCCAGTCGGACCAGTCGGCGACCCGCAGCGCGGCTCCTTCGCCTTCCAGCCGGGGGGCGCCCACGGCCTTGATCGTTCCATTCTGGGAATAGGGCAACTGGTTGATCGCGCTCAGATGCTCGTGGGCCGCCCGGTAGTACTTCTCCTCGATTTCGTAGTACTCCGGGGAGGTGTCCGGCAGGCCGTACTGGCCGCCCACCGGGCTGTAGCAGTTCATCTCGCTCGTGAAGCTCAGGACTGCGGGCAGCGCTGTTTCAGACACCTTCACCTCCACATCCAGGCTGCGCGACAGCAGCCCGCGCGCGCTCACTATCACCCGGCCGCGGTAAGTGCCGGCCCGGCTCGCCCGCGGAACGTAGAACTCAACTGTGAACGAGCCGTTGCGCTGGCCCGCGATTGCGTTCTTTGCGTCCGGCAGGCTGAACGTACCGGCCAGGGGGACCGCCACTTCGGGATACCAGGCCCCGGTCCTTCCCGAACGGAGGTACCAGTTCTTGAACACTTTTACCGGGAATCTGGCCGCCTCAGCCGGCGGGCTGACCCAGCCGGCCTCGAGGCTCACTCCACTGATCGAATCCGCCTCGGGCGAAACCACCACCTGGAAGGCCGCCGTACCTCCGCGCGGTACGTCCAGAGACACCCTGGCCCGAGCAGCGTCCCAGAGGTGGCTATCGTACATGTAATCGTAGTCGCCGCTGCCGGGAGCCGTATACAGCGCGGGGCTGGCTTCCAGCAAGCGGCCGTTGACCGGATTCACCTTTTCGTCGATTCCACAGGCCCAGACCCGGATCCGGCCACCCAGGCCGGGGCGTTCCTCCGCGGCGACTACCGGCTCCGCGAGCACCGGGGAGGCAATCCCGGCGACAAAAGCCCAGAGGCCCGGCCGGCCGAAAGCATCGACCTGCCGCACGGCCACCCCCACTGCCCCGGCTGCGGGAAGTCCACCGAGCAGCACGGAGTCGCGCCGGCCGGCGGTGATCCGCGGAATAGAATAGCGGGCTGCCTCGGCTGCCTGTCCGACCGTCGAGTCATCGAGCGGGCCGGCGGCATAGCGCACCTGGTAGTGCGTACCCCGCTGGTCCCCCTCCCCCGCCGGGCTGATAAACACCTTGACGCCCCCGCCAGCGAAATCGGCAAGCGAATGGTCGGCGGCCACTTCCAGAGAGGCGGGCGCCGGCGGAGTCCCGGCCGGCGGCTTTTGGAGGGTAACTTCGAGATAAGGGGCGTAAGTCCCGGCATCCCGGCTGTTGAAATACTTGCTGATGAAACTGTCGTCCGCATGGCGGAGCTGTCCCTTGCCGTCCATCAGTACCAGTCCATAGGATTCGCCGTTGATTACGGCCTGGGCGATTTCGCTCGGGAGTTCCACGCTCTGCCAGCCGCCCTTGCCCTGCTCGACCGGCAGTTCGGCCAGCAGCGTGTTGCCGTGGGTCATGATTACATCGGTGACGTCGCTGCCCGGGCCGGCCCAACGCACGGGTCTTCTGCCGGACTGGTCGCTCTTCACGTAGGTGGCACAGCTGGCCTGCCGGTCGGCCGCGGTGCCGTTGCCGCCGCCCTCGATCCAGTCGGCGCTGATCGTGCTGACCACGAGCACGACCAGTGGCTGGTCGCCCGAGCGATGCAGCCAGAGCCGGGCCGAACCGACCCGCCCACCCACGGCCCGGCTGACGTCGAAACCGAGCAGGGCCGCGTTGTGCGCCCCCTCGACGAACAGCGGCTCCACCGCGCCGAAATCGTACTCCGGATGTCCGCGGTAAAACCAGAGGCCGGTGTCCCTGACCACGGGAAGCCGCACTCCTCGTTCCCCGGCGCAGGACAGCAGCGAAAGAGCGAGGAGAAAAATCATCTGCAGGGCCACCGAGGTTTTTCGGAAACGACGCATTGCTCCTCCGGGAGTAGAAATAGGGGATGCCTCAAATTCGAGTCTTAGGATTTCCATGTCGCTGCCGGCGCAGCGGAAACGCTTGCCAGGTGGGACTCGTCCGCTGACCGGGCGCGGTCAGTGTTCAAAGTTAGGGACCCCGCGTTACCGTGTCAACAGAGCTTTTGCCTGCGTTCCCCGGCCGGAGAGGCTCCGGAGCGCTTTGACAAAGATCGTCATTATTGCTAAATTATCTGGATTCGGCCGATTCAACCCGCGGAGGAATTTTTTGTCGACCAGCTTGGAAAAGAGCGATGGCGCCAACCTGGTGATCAAGGGCGCCAGGATGCACAACCTGCAGAATATCGACGTCACCATACCTCGCGGCAAGCTGACCGTGATCACCGGACTATCCGGCAGCGGCAAGAGCTCGCTGGCTTTCGACACGATCTACGCCGAGGGCCAGCGCCGCTACGTGGAAAGCCTCTCCGCTTACGCCCGCCAGTTTCTGGGCCTGATGGACAAGCCGGACGTGGACTTCATCGACGGCCTGTCGCCGGCGATCTCGATCGAACAGAAGAGCACCAGCCGCAATCCGCGCTCCACCGTGGGCACCATCACCGAAATCTACGACTACCTGCGCCTGCTGTTCGCCCGTGTGGGGGTGCAGTACTGCCATCAGTGCGGCC
Source organism: Candidatus Glassiibacteriota bacterium (assembly GCA_043805105.1). GTDB lineage: Bacteria > Gemmatimonadota > Glassbacteria > GWA2-58-10 > GWA2-58-10 > JAZDIG01. Next base: position 6,292 of record JAZDIG010000573.1, read on the forward strand.
GGAAGATCGAGCGGCAGAGCGTGAGCCAGATCACCGAAGCGCTCTCGACCCAGGCCGAGGGCCAGCAGATCACGGTCATGGCCCCCCTGGTCCGCGACCGCAAGGGCGAATACCGCGACCTGTTCGAACAGGTGAAAAAGAAGGGCTTCGTGCGGGTACGGGTGGACGGGAAGCTGTACCGGCTGGAAGAAGTCCCCAGACTCGAAAAGAACCTCAAGCACCGGATCGAGGTCGTGGTGGACCGGCTGAGAGTGGCGGAGAGTTCCCGCAACCGCCTGGCCGACAGCGTGGAAACGGCGGTCAATCTGGCCGGCGGGCTGGTGCTGGTGGGTTTCCCGGAGGGCGAAGAGAAGACTTTCAGCGAAGAGCTGGCCTGCCACGACTGCGGGATAAGCTACGAGGAGTTGTCGCCCAGGCTGTTCAGCTTCAACAGCCCGTACGGCGCCTGCGAGGCCTGCGGCGGGCTGGGAACCCGCATGGAAGTCGACCCCGAGCTGGTGGTGGGAGACGAGCGGATGTCGATCCTCGAGGGCGTGATCAAGCCCTGGGGCGAGCCCAGCGGTAACATCCGCAACTCGATCATCAAGGCGCTGGCCGAAAGCTACGATTTTCATCCCAACACCCCTTGGGGGGAGCTGCCGGAAAAAGTCAGACGGGTGGTGCTCTACGGCTCGGGCAGCGAGGAGCTGGCGGTCAGCTACAGCTCCGAACGGTTTGAGGGCGAGTACAAGACCCGCTGGGAAGGCGTGATCCAGAGCCTGAACCGCCGCTACTACGAAACGACCAGCCAGAGCGTGAAAGCCCAGATCGAAGAGTTCATGCGGATCCTGCCCTGCCCGTTCTGCGGCGGCAAGCGGCTCAAGCCGCAAAGCCTGGCGGTCCGGGTGGGCGAATACACGATCAGCCGGATGCTCGGGATGCCGGTGGGCGAGCTGGTGGGGGTGTTCGACCGCCTCCAGCTCAGCCAGCGCCAGCTTTCCATCGGCCGGCAAGCGATCAAGGAGATTTCCGAAAGACTTACATTCATGCACAACGTCGGCCTGGAGTACCTGGCCCTGGAGCGTTCGGCCGAGTCCCTTTCCGGGGGCGAGGCGCAGCGGATCAGGCTGGCCACCCAGATCGGCTCTCACCTGGTGGGCGTGCTCTACATCCTGGACGAACCCTCGATCGGCCTGCACCAGAAGGACAACCGCAGGTTGATCGAGACGCTGATGAAGCTGCGCGACCAGGGCAATACGGTGATCGTGGTGGAGCACGACGAGGAGACGATCCGCTCGGCCGACTACGTGATCGACCTGGGCCCCGGCGCGGGCAAAAAGGGCGGCCGGGTGGTGGCGGAGGGACCGGTGGGGAAGATCGAGGCGGCCGAGGGCAGCATGACCGGCGCCTTCCTGCGCCGCGAATTGACTATCCCTGTTCCCAAAAAGCGCCGCCCGGGCAACGGCAAGCTGCTCAAGGTGATCGGCGCTTCCGAGAACAACCTGCAGCAGATCGATGTCGAATTCCCGCTCGGCACCTTCATCTGCGTCACCGGGGTCTCCGGCTCGGGCAAGAGCTCCCTGGTGGAGGACGTCCTGCACCGTCAGCTCGCGCGCCGGCTTTACGGATCGCGCAAGCCCGCCGGAGCGGTACGCGCCATCGATGGGGCGGAGCTGATCGACAAAGTGATCGACGTCGACCAGAGTCCGATCGGCCGCACCCCCCGCTCGAATCCGGGCACTTACACCGGCGTTTTCGGCCCGATCCGGGACGTGTTCAGCGAGTTGCCCGAGTCGAAGATGAGGGGTTACCGCCCGGGCCGCTTCAGTTTCAACGTGCGGGGCGGAAGGTGCGAATCGTGCGAGGGGGACGGGCTGGTGAAGATCGAGATGCATTTCCTGCCGGACGTCTACATCACCTGCGATGTCTGCCGGGGTAAGCGCTACAACCGCGAGACCCTGGAAGTGACCTACAAGGGCCGCTCCATCGCCGATGTCCTGGAGATGACCGTGGACGAGGCGCTCGAATTCTTCCGCAACATCCCCGCCATCCGGGTCAAGCTCGAAACTCTCAGCGAGGTGGGCCTGGGCTACATCCATCTGGGCCAACCCGCCACCACGCTTTCCGGCGGCGAGGCCCAGCGCGTCAAGCTGGCCAGTGAACTCAACAAGCGCTCCACCGGCCGCACGCTCTACATCCTTGACGAACCCACCACCGGGCTTCATTTTCACGACGTGAAAATGCTCCTGGAAGTGCTGCACCGGCTGGTGGAACTGGGCAACACCGTGGTGGTGATCGAGCACAACCTGGAGGTGATCAAGACCGCCGACCGCATAATCGACCTGGGGCCGGACGGCGGGGAAAAAGGCGGCCAGGTGGTGGCCACCGGAACACCGGAAGAGGTGGCGGGGGTAATAAAATCGTACACGGGCGCTTTCCTCGGGAAAGCCCTGAATAAAAGCCGGAAAGCGAAAACGACAGCGAGTTGAACACCGGGGGAGGTTGAAAGCATGTACCGAAAACTGCTGATATGGGCCTTGTCCGCGCTGGTATTGGCCGGTGCCGGGGGCTGCAAGCTCAAGATCAATCGGCTGGAGAAGAGAATCGAGCGCTGGCAGAGCATGCAGGGCAGGGACATCGATCCGGAGAAGAAATATCGATTCGCCCGTGAGAGCGCGATATTTTTCCTGACGAATGATGAGTTCCAGCGGCCCAGGGAGGCGGTGGTCTCCGATCAGGACCGGCTGAATTACCACCGCAAGCTGGCGCAGATGCAGATCTACATAATCGAATATCACGCCGGCCGGGCGCTGGCGGCGATTTCCGGCGATTCACCCGACTGGGAGCTGGGCCGGGCCGAATGGGCCAGGGCCGATACCCTCACCCTGGGCCGACTGCCCGGTTTCACCACTACCTACCGGCTGGTGCACATTCAGAGCGGATACCAGGCTTACCTAACCGAAATCGCCCTGCAGCCGGGCCGGTACGAGAGGCTCGAGCGGGACTTCGGCGGACTGATGTCAGCCTTCCGACTGATGAGCGAATTCAAGCTCCGGGAAGCCGAAAATTTCATGAGCCAGGGCTATTACGACCTCGCCATCGACAACTATCTGCTCGTTTTCTGCCGCGATCCCGAGCACTTCGAGCGGGCCGACCAGGCGGTGAAACGGCTGACCGGCAAGACGGTCCGCGAAACCTATGAATACCAGGCCTGGCTCCAGAGGGCGGTTGCCAGCTTCGATTCCGACCGGATGGAGCTTTACACCAACGTGCAAGGCCAGATCGCCCAGATGGCCAAAGAAGTGGGGGAAGATTCGGCCCGGGCCAACGAGGCGGGATTCGCCGTGGCCTTCGCCGAACGCTACAAAATCACTCCCGAACAGGCGGTGGACATCTACTATTACTCGAAAACCGGCATCGACGGTACTCTGCCGGCTTACCTCCTGCAGTGGGCGCCCGAGGTGCTGAGAGGCCAGAAGGCACTGCGTCTGCCGCCGGCAAACTGAGACCAGGTCGGAGATTGAATCTTGACACGGCCCGATTTTATCCTATCTTCGTAAGATGATTGGAATTTCGGGCTTTTTTTTCGTAAAGGCCCGCAGGTTTTATTTCGAAATAATAATCAGGAGTCGGGCAACCGGCCGGGTGCGCGCCAGGAGATGAGTTATCGCCAGCAAAAGGGCCTCAGCGGCGAAATGGCCGCATCCCGGTACCTGCAGAGCCGGGGCTACCGGATAATCGAGCACCGTTACCGCCACGGACGCAAGGAAATTGACCTGGTGGCGGGTAAGGACGAGCTGATCGTATTCGTTGAAGTCAAGACGCGCACCAGTGAGCGGTACGGGCCGATCCGGACCAGTGTCACCGGCCGCAAGAAACGGAATCTGGTCGATGCGGCCGCGGGTTGGCTGGCCGAACGGGAAACCGATAGCCCCGACCACAGCTACCGTTTCGATGTTATCCTGATCAGCCGCACTCCCGACGGAAAAGTGGAATTGGAACATATCGAAGACGCGTTCCGGGCTTGAAATCCGGCCCGTCTTTCCTCAAGCACGGGAGAATTTCATGGAATACCTGGGTATCGATGTCGGTTTCGGTTATACCAAAGCCTTTGATGGAGACCGCTCGATCATCTTCAAATCCATCATCGGGGATGCGGCTGAAATCCAGTTTCAGTCCGGTTTTTCCGAAGGCGGCGAGCTCGAAAACCTGCACGTGACCATAGACGGTAAAGACTACTATGTGGGCGATCTGGCCGAAAAGCAGTCCAATGTGCGCGAGTTCACCCTGGAACAAAACACCCTGCTGGAAAACTCCGCCAAGGTCCTCGCCCTGACCTCCCTGACGCTCTTTACCGGCCCGGGAAACCGTGAGTTCAGCGTGGTCACCGGCCTGCCCATCCGCTTCTTCAAGCAGTACCGCTCGCGCTACGTGCAGATGCTGGAAGGCGCTCACCGGATCAAGGTGCATTTGCGCGAAGAAGCCACCGAAAGGGTGATCGACATCAAGAAAGTGCGCGTCCTGCCGCAGCCGTTCGGTTCCGTGTTCAACCTGCTGATGAACAGCCATGGCCGGATCGTTGACCGCGACGTCGCCCGGCAGAAATTCGGCATTATCGACATCGGTTTTCGCACCACCGATTATACGATCACCGACCGGCTGCGCTATATCGAGCGCGGGAGCCGGACCACGGATACCGGCATCTCCAAGGCTTTCTCCCTGATCAGCCGGAAAATCCTCGAACAGAGCGGGGTGAACGTGGAGATGTACCGTCTGTTCGACCCGGTCAGGAAGGGACTCATCCGGATCAAGGGCAAGGAGTATTCGCTGGCCGAGCTGAGGGATGAAGTGCTGCGCCAGCTCGCCAACTCCATTGTCGGCGACATGGAGCGCCTCTGGGTTGAGGACTGGGACGTCGAATTCGTCCTGCTCTGCGGCGGCGGCGCAGTGGACTTGGCGCCGATCCTGGAAAAGCTGATTGAGGGTCAGACCCGGGTGGTGAGCACCGACACCGACATGCGGCTGACCAACGTAGTCGGTTACCTGAAGTACGCCAAGTACATCGACCTGATGGAGAAGCGCCGCCTGATGCCGGGTGAGGAAGCCACCGCCCAGGAGGAACCCGGGGAATCCGAGAAATCCGCCACTGAAGAGGGCGCCGAGGGCTGATCCGCCGCCGGTTGACCGGCCGATTTGTATCATTCACTATCCAGGAGTGACCGGCCCGTGCTGAGCAAGGTGATTTCCGCCTCGGTTCTCGGCATCGAGGCTTTCAAGGTCGAAGTCGAAACGGACATCAGCCCGGGCCTGCCCAGCTACATGCTGGTGGGGCTGCCGGACAATGCCGTGCGCGAAAGCCGCGAACGGGTCAGTTCCGCCCTCTCCAACCTCGGTTTCACCTTCCCCCTCAAGCGCGTCACCATCAACCTCGCCCCCGCCGACCGCAAAAAAGAAGGCGCCTCTTTCGACCTGCCGATCGCAATCGCCCTGCTGGCCGGCAGCGGCCAGATCGACAGCTCGCGCCTGGAAGATTTCCTCGTGCTGGGCGAGCTGAGTCTGGACGGTACCCTGAAACCAATCCAGGGGGCGCTGCCGGTGGCGGCCAGCTGCCGCAAGCTCGGAATCCGCGGAATGGTGCTGCCGAGGGCCAATGCCACGGAAGCGGGAGTGGTGACCGGCCTCGAGGTGATCGGAGTGGACTCGCTGGCCGAGGCAGCGCTGTTCCTGGGTGGAGAGAAACTAATCGAGCCGGTGCGGGTGGACCTGGAAAAGCTGTTCGACACCGCCAGCAGCTACGGGGTGGATTTCAGCGAGGTCAAAGGGCAGGAACACGCCAAGCGGGCGCTGGAGGTGGCCGCTGCCGGCGGCCACAACGTGCTTTTGATCGGTCCCCCCGGCTCCGGCAAGACCATGCTGGCCCGCCGGCTGGTGACGATCCTGCCCGCGCTTTCGCTCGAAGAGGCAATCGAAACCACGCGCATCCACAGCGTGGCCGGGCTTACCGGCGAAAACCGGTCCCTGGTGGCCACCCGCCCGTTCCGCAGCCCGCATCATACGATCAGCGATGCCGGCCTGATCGGCGGCGGCCGCATACCCAAGCCCGGTGAAGTGAGCCTGGCCCACAACGGCGTGCTGTTCCTGGACGAGATGCCCGAGTTCCAGAAGAGCGTCCTGGAGGTGATGCGTCAGCCGATCGAGGACGGCGAGGTGTCGATCAGCCGCTCGCTGATCTCGATCTCCTACCCGGCGCGGTTCATGC
>JAZDIG010000574.1:0-4210 GCA_043805105.1 Candidatus Glassiibacteriota bacterium
CCACCCATGAAATTTCCTTCCGAACTGAACAGAATCCTCTCCGGATCGACATTGATTGGAATTACGACCTTTCTGCGCTGCCCCCCGGTTTGCATGGGACGGCACTGGACGACATTGATCAGCGGCTTACCCTCTCGCAAAAAATTGATGGTAAATTCCACCTCAACGGGGAAACGATAGGTTTTTTCCAGGGTCTTCAACAACTTCCTCATCAGTAAGGGGAATTCGCCCGAGGAAAGGAGATTGTCGAAAGTCAGCACCCAGGCTTCGAGTCCTTTTCTACCATGCTTTTCAAGCATCGAAGCTCTTTCCCTGTCTCTGACCCCGAACCGCTCGAAAGGAATCTCGAGCTTTTCACTCTCCAGGGACAGCAGGGAAACAGTCTGAAATGTATTTTTGTCGATATTCAAAAGGTCCACATCCTGCTGGGAAAATTTCCTCGTATCCTCGAATCCTTTATGCGGTTGTTTCAAAGGCTTATCCAGAGCCACTATCCTCGGATAGTCCATGTCCACCCGGTTTACCGCCCGGGTGCCCAGGCCAAAAACCAGCCGAAGCATTCCTGCCTCGGGATTCAGGTCGTTGCTCCAGGCGAAAGTGTTATATGACACGCCTACTCCGGCGAGGTCCGGGAAATAGAAGTGTTTGTGATAGGAGCCGGATACCCGTTGTATCAGCAACGCCATCTGCTCTTCCTGCCGCTGAAGCCCCCTCTGCATCCTGTAAGCCAGGGCATCCTCGCTCATAGTGCTGGCGAATATCTTCCGAATAGCTTCCTCGAACTCCTCGACGCGCTTTTCAGGGTCTCCCTGATTGACGAGGAAGTAACTGTCATACTTGCCGGCAAACGCGTTTTCAAATCCATCCTCGAGCAGGCTGCTCGATCTCACGATGACCGGATACTGGCCGTAGTAATCCAGTAATTTTCTGAATTCATGATGCACTTCGGCGGGAAACTCGCCGTGCAGCATTTTCTCCCGCAGCTCGGCGCCAGCCTCGAAGTAAAACTCCTTGCTCTTGTGTTTTATCAGGAGGTTCCACCAGCCGTTGTGCACGATATAGGAATAGTAAACGTCCGCACCCACATAAAAGGAGTCATGGGCTTCGAGGTGTGACGCCCAGTCGAAAGATTTATCTGCCAGCAGAATTTTTCTGGCGAGCAGCATGCCGACGGCTTTTCCACCGATGAACCCGCTGCCGATCAGGCGGGATTTGAGCTCGAGAAGGTCATCGAGAGAAAAATGAGCCAGCGCCAGCTCGAGTATGCGGCTCTCCCGGCCTATCATCACCCGGCAAAGCTGATCGATCATGCGCCGCCGCTTTTCCTCGGCCCCCTTCCTGCGCACCAGGTCTTCCGCCTGCAGGAAAAGCCTGTCCCAGAAATCGAGGCGCCGCCTGGCGCTGTCCGATTCGGCGTGGAAGGATTGGGTGGCAAGATTCGTCGAGCTGTAGCTGTCAGAAATCGGAGTAAATACATCTTCTCTTTTTACATGGGGCAGAAACATGGTGAGAGAAGACCGCTGCCAGACTTTTGCCGGCTGCGTGTAAATCTCGCCGCCGTACTTATACACGTTTAGCAGGACTTGCGTGGTCTCCATGATATGCGCGGTGGTTTTAAATGAGTGCCTGCCCTGCAGCAGCGCAAAATATGCCACCGTATCCATCTCGAAAAGGTAAGGACAGGTGACCCTGAAAAAATTCCCGATCATCTGATCGGTAGCCCAGGCGGAAAGGAGGTTCGAAAGGCAGTCGAATACGTAAAAGGCTCCTTTCCCTTCCCTGGCTATTATCTCGTGCAGGCTGACTGTGAAAACTTCGAATCCGCGGTTGGCATCCAGCTCGTGTACGGTCACCCTGCGGCTGCGGGACCCAATCAGTGGTTTGTGACTGGCGAACCTCAGGTAGCAGACATTTCTATTGGCTTCGAGGGCGCTGCGGACAAAGGGCCTGACAAAGAACTTGTAATCGTCGATGTCGTTAACGTTCCAGACTACGTTATCGCCGATACGCAAGCCATCCAATATGTCATCCAGACCCTTAAAGCCGGTCGTTACGCGCTGGTCCTTCGGGTCCATTTCGCCTTCTACGATGGAGAGACAAGCAGTAAGAGAAATCAGGGGTGCAGGTCATTAGCGCAGACCGGTCCCCGGCCAGGATTTACCTTTTCCCAGGGACAAAGAAACCGCTTCCCCGCAAGCCGCTGACAAAGATAAGAAAGAAAATCCGGCCGTCCAGCCGCCCGCCTGATACTGCTCCTGAAAAACTAAACATCAATAATAACGGTGGCGCGCAGCCTGCCTTCCTTCCCGGCCCGCTCGATCCGGAGCCCGTGCCAGGTTACGGCCTTCAATTCCGCCAGGAGCTCGTGGCGGCCCTCATTGTAGACCTCCCCGGATAGAAGCGCCTGGAGTTCCTTATCACCCAGCTTTTCGATTTTCACCGCCGCAGTCAGCCAGCCCTCCGCGTTAAAAAAATACAACAGCTCGGCCAGCCAGCCACGCAAAAGCTCCTCGCGGTTCCGGGCCGACAGTACGACCTTACGTTCGAGCACCGGCCGGACGGTTTCCGGGCGGGTAAGCTGAGCGGTAAGAGCCTCGGCCGCGGCCTGGAAAAGTTCCCCGAGGTCATCGCCGTAGACGTGGAGGCCCAGATCGGCGGTGTGCTCGAAAACCGCCCACTTCTTCCCGGCGGCCATTCTCATCCCTCTCCGCTCCAGGCAGCCCGCCTTGACAAGACGGCATGCCAGGAGACAAATTGAGCCATCGTCGCAGGCTCGGTCAATCCAGAAATTAACTTCATCCCGAGGCCGCAACAAGATGCGCGTCGTGGTTCAACGCGTCAGCCGGGCACAGGTTTCGGTGGAAGGCCGGACGGTGGGGAAAATCGGCCGCGGGCTGTTGTTGCTGGTGGCGATGAACGGCAGGGAAACGGCCGGGGACCTGGCCTGGATGGCTAACCGCTGCGTAGGTCTCCGGGTGTTCCAGGACGAAGAGGGCAAGATGAACCTTTCGCTGGCCGACGTTGGTGGATCGCTTCTGGTAGTGAGCCAGTTCACCCTTTACGGCGACTGCCGCAAGGGCCGCCGGCCGTCTTTTGTCGAGGCGGGTGAGCCACAGGTGAGCGAAAGGCTGATCGAACGTTTCGTGGAGCTGCTGCGGGCCGAAAAGGCGGTGGTGGAAACCGGGCAATTCGGCGCGATGATGGAGATCGATCTGTGCAATGAGGGTCCGGTGACTCTGATTATAGAGCGCTGAGGCGGATCAAGGAGGGTAAGCTGTCCGAAAGCAGGCCGCACGTGATCCTGGCGAGCGCATCCCCGCGGCGGACCATGCTCCTGCACCGGATCGGGGTGGAGCACGAGGTGATTCCGGCGCTGGTGGACGAGACGGCCGACGTGCCGGGCGAACCCGGAGCGCACGTGCGTGCGCTCGCCAAGCGCAAGGCGCTGGCGGTGGCCGGCGGCCACCCGGGTTCGCTGGTCGTGGGCGCCGATACGATCGTCTACCACCGCGGTGAAATCCTCGGCAAGCCGGACGGCTTCGAAAGCGCCTGCCGCATGGTTTCACGGCTGGCAGGCAGCCTGCACGAGGTCTACACGGGCGTGGCTCTCGCCGGCCCGGGGGACCGGCCGGCCGACAGCGACTTCGAGGTGACCCGGGTCCGCTTCCGGCCGCTCGATGATGAACAGGTCAGGCTCTACGTCTCGACCGAGGAGCCATTCGACAAAGCGGGAGCCTACGGCATCCAGGACTACGGCGCCACCCTGGTGGAAAGCGTCGAGGGCTGCTACTTCAACGTGATGGGCCTGCCGCTGGTCAAGCTGATCCGGATGCTCGAGCGCCGGGGTATCGATTACCCGTTCGGCCCCCTGCGGTTCAAGGCGGCGGCCGGACGGCTTTGACGGAAAACCGGACGATCCCGGGGAACCCCGCCTCCCGGCGGGGGTAATGACCGGCGGGTGTCCCGGTATTACAGTTGTTCCACTCGTCCTGAAAGAGGAGGAAAAGCCATGAGCTTTTTCATTAGAATACTGGCCTTGACGGCCATCGCCGCGCTTGCCGCGGGCGGAGCGCAGGCCGGCCCGGCCAAGCAGAATTACCCGCTGGCATATACCATGAACGACATCGAAGGCAAGCCGGTCGATCTGGCCGGCTACCGCGGCCGGGTCATCCTGCTGGTCAACACCGCCAGCAAGTGCGGTCTAACCCCC
>JAZDIG010000575.1:0-4613 GCA_043805105.1 Candidatus Glassiibacteriota bacterium
CCGGACCCCCGGGAACCGGAAAAAATCGCCGAAACTGCGGCCCGGCTCGGACTGGCCTGGGTAGTGATCACCAGCGTCACCCGCGATGACCTGCCAGACGGCGGCGCGAGCCACTTCAACGCTTGCGTGAAAGCGGTCCGCCGCCGGTGCCCGGACACGGGTGTGGAACTGTTGATTTCGGATTTCCGGGGCGAACGCCGAGCCCTTGAGACCGTGGCCGCCAGCGGGGCAGAGGTTATCGCTCATAACGTTGAAACCGTGCCGAGGCTCTACGCCGAGGTCCGGCCGGAAGCGGACTACCCCAGGAGCCTGGAGGTGCTCGGTTGGCTGGCCTCGAACTCCGCAGGCCGCTACACGGTGAAAAGCTCGATCATGGTCGGGCTGGGGGAGGAAACCGGGGAGGTACGCTCAGTGCTCGAAGACCTGGCCGGGGCCGGGGTCGGCGCCGCCACGCTCGGCCAGTACCTGCCGCCCTCGAAAAAACACCTGCCGGTGAAAAAGTTCTACACTCCGGATGAGTTTATCGAACTGGCGGAACTCGCTAAAAAAGCCGGGATCCCCCGCGTGGCCTCCGGACCCCTGGTACGCAGCTCCTACCTGGCGCACGAGCTGGCGGGCAGGGAGCTGAGGAGGGAGAAGATAGAAGACAGAAGAAGTTAAAACAACCCAACCACGCTATAAAACAGTTTTCAAATAGTAGCCAAGTATAATTTATCTTAATTCTTTAAGTCGACTAATATATTGTTGATACTCTTGATCTTTCATTTTTCGAAATCTATTCTTTCTAAACTCTTGGTCATAACGGAGTGCTTCAACCACTTTGTCGTATTCTTCCTCACTTCTTACTTTCTGCCATATTATGAGAGCATCCTCATGTAACTCAAGCAAATCGAGCATCTCTGGAGAGGCCCAATCCCTGCCTATTATCCAATCTAAAGGTGTCCTTCCCTCATCATCTTTTGCATCAATCATAGCTCCACGGGATAAAAGAAGTTTTGCTATTTCAATATCACCACTCTGAGCTGCAAAATGTAGTGGTGTTACGTCATAGGATGTTCTAGAATTTACGTCCGCACCGTATTTCAACAAAATCTCTACAATTTTTTTAGTGCCATGCTCTGCCGCAAAATGGAGAGGCGTAATATGTCCATTCCCATTTACATTAATCCCTTGACTTAGCACCTGCTCTACAAATTTCTCGTCTTTATTTCTCACTGCTTTCATTAGAGGGTCTTCATTAGCGAGTTTGATATAATGCCAAATAAAATAAAGGAGCGAAAACGTAGCAAATGGCAGAAACCAGGCTATTATTAATCTTCCAATTGTCTTAAGAGCACTTCTTGTACCCAATTTATCTTCCTCACTTCAAACTTGAAAAGGTAGACGTTTTTCGAACTCTATTTGGACATTATGCTTACGTGTTAAATGACTTTTGACTACTTGAATCTGATGCTCAGAATTATGAAGTGCCATATAGGGATTTCTGACATAGTGCCATTCTTCATTCTTCAATGCTGGTGGAATATTAAGTTCATTCATGGCTAAGGCATAGTAACTAAATCTCAACATTTCTGACATTGCGTGAAAATCCTCCTCAAGTAATCCCCCCCGAATCATTATTTGCAAGGTTTTTTCCTTAACCTGTTCCTTTTGAATATCACTGAGTTGGTCATAGGTGTATTTAGCGTAGAATGCGTTCTGTACAGCGCTGTATTTCACTGAACCACGGAAGCTTTTTGCTATAATATAAATTATTACTAAAGCCACAATAAACAGAAGCAACCAGTTCACGTGTCACCTCATTTTTTTAGTATTACTCCCAAAAGTGGCAGCATTTTTATACCAAGTCTGCTTGAGTGAGTCGCTATGAGGTCTTTATTAATATCTTTATACTTACTTCAATTGTTCAATCGCTTCATTAGAATTATACCGCCAATTGCTAACATCCTTTTCTGGATTACTACTCCCTTGGACAGTCATAAACCATTTACCGTTATTTTTTTTAATCTTGAATTTGTATTGCCAATATTCCCTTGGCGGCCTATAAGTATTTACCAATTCACCTTGCTTTAGAGTTTGGAAAAAATCTTTCCAAGGTATAATAAATATGTCTCTCAATTCGCTCGTGTTCTTTGTTCCACCACAGAGAAGCACAAAATCTCCCTTGTCTTTTAATTTCTTTGGATCAACACCTTGAAAATACAAACATCGTGTAGTATTGTAGGTTATAGATTTTACGAAGAATTCCTTATCAAGAATAATCATGGTTTCAGGCCATCCATTCATACGTTTTGTAACTTCACAATATACGCTTTTTGCCCTTAATTCTTCAAAAAATAGGTCTGCCCATTTCATTGTATGTCTCCTCGTTTTAACCAGTTATCAACGATTATATTGTTCCTTAAAATATACCAACATCGCCGTTTCTTGTCCCTAGTCCCTTATTACGTCTGTGTATTTACTTTGTCACTTTGTAACTCTGTCACTTTGTAACCTTCTTTTCACTTTGTGCCTCTACCTTTCGCTGCGTAGCGGCTTCAGCGTAGCAGGCTGTACCTTTGTGCCTGCCTTACTTCAACAACACCATCTTCCGCGTAGACACAAAGCCCTCGGCAGTCAGCCGGTAAAAATACACTCCGCTGGCCAGGGGCCGGCCAGCCGAATCCGTGCCGTCCCAGGTGACCGAATAGCTGCCCGGCTCGTGGAGCCTGTCGGCCAGCACCTTGATTGTACGGCCGCGCAGATCGAACACTGCCAGTTTGACCTGTACCGATCCCCCGAGTGCTGATTCCGGCACGCCGTAGCCGATCGTGGTGGAGGGGTTGAACGGGTTGGGATGGTTTTTCAGCAGGGAGAACTCTCCCGGCGGCAGGCTCGAGATTCGTTCCAGAGTTTCGACAACCACCGGGATTTCCCCGCCGGGGTTGCCGGCAGAGGCGGACACTATCCTCAATCCCTCGCCGGCTTCAGGAGCGACCTCCAGCAGGCTCACTTCGCCCGGGCTTTCGCCGGCCGGTTTTTCGCGGCGGCCGATCACATAGAGATTGCCGTCCAGCCGGGCGGGTTCGATCCACACCGATTCATCAGCCGGCCGGAGGTTGTCGGGAGTCAAAGCGCGGTCCGCGGCCAGCTCCAGCAGGAACCAGAGCTCATTTGCCCCGGCAGCGGAGGCGACTAACTCCCGGCCGCCGGAAGCTGTCCGGCCCAGGCGCAGGGTGAGAGGCGCAAGTGATGAGGATTTTCCGGCCAGGGCGGTCGAGCCGGCCCGCGGGAAGGGGTCTTCCAGCGCCCGGCGGAATACCGCGCTTACGTCTGCGGCATCCACTCGGTTATTACCGTCCATGTCTGCGGCGAAGATCGCCTGTACGTCCAACCGGGCCGTGCCGCGGGCAATGGCCAGCGCCGCCAGGGCGTCATCGATCCGGATCACCCGGTCCCGCACCACGTCGCCCCGGCGCGGCAGGATAGTCACTCGCAGCTCGTAAAAGGCATTGCTCCCGGTCATTATTCCCCGGTCGCCGTAGGCCACATTGGCATCCAGGAGTTTGAGATAGACGGTGGCATCGCGGGGGCTGATAAAGGCCGCGAACGGGTCCAGGCCGTTTTCATCGTCGCTCACCACCGGCCGGCCATCGGCTCCCTTGAACTGCACCCCGGTGGAGTCGAACAGTTCGATATAGGCATCCAGGCTCGACACCGGCTCGAACGGACGGCTGGACACCGCATCCACGTCGATCACCACGCTGTCGCCGGCCTCCACCTGGAAGCGGAAAAAGTCCACGTCGTCCTCGTCCATGGTGGCCGCAATCGTCCCGCGGATCGAGTTGAGCCGGTGGCGGATCGAGGGGAAGCCCCAGGCCGGGAAAATCTCCCGGGCGTCCTTGATCCGCTGGTTTGGTTCGAAATCGTCAGCGCCGAGGCCGAGAACGGTGGGGCTGCTGGTGCGGCCGGAGCTGTCGGCGGCGGTCAGGCTGAATCCGGCCGGATTAGCTGGCAGGCTGTGGATGTCTACCAGGGTATCGCCGGGAGCGCTCGTGAAAACGAGGTTCGTGTCGGGTTTCGGCTGAACCTCGGCCGGCCAGACCAGCACTCCGGAGGGCCGGCCATCGGCAGTCACCAGGTCGAGCCTTGCGTTCTGCGAAGTTCCGGGCAGCCTGCCGCTCCAGAGCCCGTCGAAACCTGCTGCGCCGAACCCGGAAAGACGGGCGATAGTCAGGGTGCCGGATACGCCGCCGGTCGGGCCGCTCAGCCCGGCAATCTCCCCCTCCAGTCGGTCCGTCAGGCCGGTTTCGCCAAAACCGGTGACCCGGTAGCGCGCCGTGTCAGCGGGGGCAACTATCCGGACCAGGTCGAACGAAAACTTCCCGGTGAGGGGATCGCGGGTGACCTCCTGCAACAGGGAAGCCGCCGGGTAGCTGTCCGCGCTGTAGGTGTGGCGCAGGCTGATCACCGGGCTATTTCTGTCGAGAGAACCGTTGAGGCTGCGCACGTGGCTGAAGTGCAGCCGGATCGGGCCGCCCGGGGAGGGCTTGTCACCTTGCACCAGCCGGGGTTCGGCCAATGGCTCCAGCCCGGAGGTGCCCTCCACCACCACTCCCATGCGCCAGCTTATC
>JAZDIG010000576.1:0-3012 GCA_043805105.1 Candidatus Glassiibacteriota bacterium
GGCGGTGGAGGTCCAGCCGTTTAGTGCCAGGCCCGAGGTCGGCGGCGGCCTGACCGGCGATACCCTTACCGTGGCGGGAGTCAGACTGGTAAGAGTGCCGGCCGGCAAGTTCAGAATCGGCCAGAACGGCGTTGCATCTCCGCTGCATCAGGTCACTCTGGACGCTTTCCAGATCGCCGCCTGCGAAATCACCCGCCGGGAGTATCTGGAGGTGCTGGGTGGTGACCTTGCCAATCCCGGCGGCCAAGACGACCACCCGGTGGAGGGAGTGAGCTGGTACGACGCCGTGCGCTTCTGCAACCGGCTGAGCGACCTGGCCGGGCTCGAGCCCTGCTACGACCTCGACACCTGGACCTGCGACCTCTCCCGCGACGGTTTCCGCCTGCCCACCGAGGCTGAATGGGAATATGCCTGCCGCGCTGGCTCTTACACAAATTTTTTCCCCGGCTGCGACAAAAGCGACCTCAGCGGCGTGGGCTGGTACGGCGAAGACCCGGCTGCGGGCGGAACGCACCCGGTGGGCGGCAAGAATCCCAATTCGTGGGGTCTGTACGACACCCACGGCAACGTGCGCGAATGGTGCAACGACTGGTACGAAGATTACCCGGCGGACAGCCTGGACAATCCCACCGGTCCGGCCGTCGGCAGCCGGCGGGTCGTACGCGGGGGCGCCTGGAACAGCGACGCCTTTTTCTGCCGGTCGGCTTTCCGGGAAGCCCTGGCGCCGGATCAGGCGGATAACGCCACCGGTTTCCGTATCGTGCGCCGGGCCGAGTGAAACTTTCGCCGGCGGAAGATGGAATTTCCCGATTGAGCGTTCATTTATGGCTCGAAGACCGAGGGGCGGACAGATAAACCCGCCCCTCGATTTTTTCCCCTGAATCGAGAGGCTACCCGGGGATCCTCCGGGGGGCGGGCCGGCTCCCACCAAAACAAAGCGCCCCGCGAAATTGCCAGCTCCGCAGGGCGCTCGATCGTTTCAGGCTGAGTACTGTGTACTGTCTATTTTTTTTTCGCCGGGCCCCTTCCCTTCCGGACCTCGGGCCCCCCCTCGACGAGCGTCAGGGACGCCTGCTGCCTAGCCGGCTTGTGAAACTTATGGTTTATGTAAAGCTGCTGGGCGATACTGAATACGTTGAACCAGGTATAGTAAAAATTCAGCCCGGAGGAAAATTTCAGGAAGATGAATATCATCACTACCGGCATGGCGTACATCATCGGCGCCATTTTCGGGTCCATCGGCGTGGGACTCAGCTTCTGCTGCAGGAACTGGGTCGCACCCATCAGGACCGGCAGGACGTAATAAGGGTCGGGCTGGCTGAGGTCGTTAATCCAGAGGAAAGCCGGTTCCCCCCTGAATTCGATGGTCAGGCGGAAGACGAAAAACATCGCGAACAACACCGGCATCTGGATCAACAGCGGCAGACAGCCGCCCAGCGGATTGACTTTATGCTCGCGGTACAGCCTGAGCTGTTCCTGTTGTTGCTTCTGCGAGTCGTCCTTGTACTTTTCTTTCAGCTCGTTCAACAGCGGCTGGATCTGTTGCATCTTGATCTGGCTCTTGGTGCTGCGGACAGTGAGCGGCCAGAAAACGACCTTGACCAGCAGGGGGAAGATAATCAGGATCACCGCATAATTCGGGATGAACCGGTGTATCCAGAGCAGGACGACAAGGATGATCTTGCAGAACGGCTGGATGATCGACCAGCCGTACTGTATCAGCTTCGAGATGCCGAAGTCGAGCTGATTTAACTGTTTATAAGCCTGCGGTCCTATGTAGAACGAGAATTTGATCGGGCCGGGCTTTTCGGGGATGGGGAAATAGCCGCTGAAAGTCATGGCGTGCCTCTGCAGGCTGCCGATGCCTTTCATCCCGCTCATCGGCTTGTCCGGCACGAAGAAGGCGGACAGAAAGTATTTGCTCCTGAGTCCGCCCCAGAGGATCGTGTGCTGGCCGCTGGGCGCCCAGTCGCTCTGGTCCAGCTCCTTGAGCTTCTTTTTCACCACCTCGCCGTCGTCGTAGTAGACAACTTCGTATTCATCGTAATCCTCGGCGGAGTTCTTTTCGTTCGACAGCAGGGTGGGTCCGAGCAGTATTTCCAGGGTGCCGCCCGGCCGGCCGTGGAGCTGGGCCGGCAGCAGAAAGGCCGCATCGACCAGGTAGGAATCGTTGCGGAAAGAATAGACTATCTTCGCCTGCTCGCCTCCGGAAAGCTGGCTGGTGAATTCGAGGCTGCCTTCCGGCCGGTTCTCACTCAGCGCCAGTCTTCTCACGCTCGGCTCGAAACGCCGCGCCCCCAGTTCGACAGTCCGGTCCGTGCCGTTGAAGTGCAGATAGCTGTATAGAAACAGGGTGCTGTCGGCCGGGACGAGCTGGACCGGCTCGCGGTTGTCTTTCCCGGCCTTTTCGCCCGGAGCGAAAGCGGGAAATTTCTTGAGCCAGGCCCGGCTCAGCAGGCCGCCCCGGGTGATGAAATGGAATTCATAGAGATCGGAGACGACCACCACGGTGTCCACCGGCTGGTCGGCCGGCGCTTCTTCGGCAGGCTGAATCTGCGGTGTCCGGCTTTCCGTGCCCGCCCTTTCAGCCTCGGCCTGCGCCACTCCCGTCCCGGCCTTCAGGGTGTCTTCCTGGAGGGCCGACGGCTTGACCTGAGCGGGTTTGGGTTTGGGCGAGTAGACCAGGATATAGACCATCCAGAGCGCAAAGATCAGGAACATCGCCAGTGCAGCGTTACGGTCCATCATTTCCTCGGGTCGGTTCGCGGCTTGTCGTTAAGAGAGCGGAGACACCGGTTATCTTCTTCAGGGATGGTCGATTCCCCCGGGATGGAATGGATGGCATTTGCCCAGCCTCAGCACCGACCGCCAGCTTCCCTTGAGCGGTCCGTATTTGAGCAGGCTCTGGCGGGCGTATTCCGAACAGGAAGGATAGAAGCGGCAACTGGCCGGAAGAAGCGGGGCGATTACGAGCTGATAAAGCCGTATCAGGCCCACCAGCAGCCACTGGAC
>JAZDIG010000577.1:0-5488 GCA_043805105.1 Candidatus Glassiibacteriota bacterium
GGCCAGAAACAGGTTGAAGAGGGTAACGTGGTTCGGCCTGACCGGCAGGCCGGCAAGCAGGCGGGTAATGAACCCGCTAACTTTCCGGTTGAGGAGCCGGCTCACCACGCCGTCCCGTGGTTTTTGCGAACTTTGCCAGACTCGCCTTTTCGCCTCGGCCAGGCTCTCCAGGTTGTCCACGTCCTGCCACATGCAGCCGGTCACGTCGGCCCAGCGCATGCGGCCGGCCTCGCACAGGACCCGGATGCCGTCCGACAGGCTTTCGCCGCCTGCCGAAACCGTCGTCTCGAGGGCTTGAAACAGGGCCGGCGTGCAATAGAAGACGCCGGTGTCGGCTGCATCGTAATTTTTCAGATTTTTACCGATCTGCCCGATCCGGCCGTCAGCACTGAGCTTGACCTTGGTGGCGTCCGGCAAGTCGAACACTCCGCCGAGGTTACGGTCTACCGCCAGGACGCATTCGCCGCGGCGGGGCGGGCAGGCCAGGAGCCGCTCGGCGAGGGCCGGCTCGAAGACGTGGTCGCTCATGGTGAGCAGGAACCGTTCTTCACCGGCCAGCACTTCCCGGGCCGCCAGCACCGATACGCCGTTGGCCCGCTCCCATTGCGGATTGAAGACGAATTTGAGCCGGAGACGGGAGCCGATCAGCCGGGTCAGGTCGGCTTCCAGCTTTTCTCGGCGGAAGCCGGTCACCACCACCAGCTCGTCCAGCCCGGGAATCGCGGCGATTATCCGCTCGATCACGGCCAAGCCCCACACCGGAGTGAGTGTCTTATGGCTTCTGGGACCCAGGCCGTTGAAGCCGGAGCCCCTGCCTGCGGCTATCATCAAAGCTTTCATTTGTGTTCCTCACGGCCGGCGGTGATCCGCAAGCTCCGGCTTTCCTCCCAGGCCTCGCCGGCGATCTCCCTGGCCCGGTCGATCAGTTTCTGCGTTTCGCGTCCACGAAAGCCATTGACCGGCAGGTAATTACTCAGCAGGCTGGCCTTAAAGGCGAATATCTGCTTCAGCCTGGTGAGCACCTTGTTGAATTTGCCCCCCGGTTCGGCGGTCTGCTGCAGCCGGTCCAGGTAGGATTGCATGTTGACCACCAGGATCTTGAGTTCGCCCCTGGCGTCCTTACGGGCCGGGACCGGTTCGTTTTTCGGTTCGGGAGCGGGGTGGAGCCCGCCGGCGCCGAGCGCTTCGCCGATGATACGTGCGGCCTCGAGGCCGGCGGCAAGACCGGCGCACCCGGCCAGAATATTTTCGATTCCCGGGGTCGCCAGTTCCGGCCGGCGACGGATCAGACGGGCGATTTCCTCCGCTAGGACGCCTGAGGCCTTTTCGATGGCCCGGGTTTTCACCGTGCTCAGATTTATCTGCCGGATTTCTTCTCTTGTCACCTTTTGCGGGTCACGGTCGTAAGCGATCGAGCCGTCGAGACGGCACAGCAGGGCGATCCTAACTTCCAGCAGGCGGCGGCAGGCGGAGGCCAGGCTGGAAAGGAGCGAGACTACCGGTTCGGCCGATGGGTGATCCACTATCAGCTCCAGCACGACCCTCAGCCGCCAGGCGGTCTGCCTGATCAGCGAGGGGATCGCCCGGGCCAGGTCAATCTGCGGGTCGAGGCTCACTTCCTTGTTGGCCGGGTTTCCACGATTTTTAAACAGCTCCATGTCCACTTCAGTCAGGGCCTCGGCCCCCAGCTCGGCTGCCGAGTCATCCAGGCTGGCGGTCCGCTCGATCTGGTCGATGAGACCGGCGGCCAGCGCGGACAGCTTGTCTTCGAGAGTTTTTTGCAGCCGGGCCGCGCTTTCCGCCCCGGCGGCTCGTCCTAAATCCGACACCCGGGCCGCAAGACGTCTCACGTTTCTCTCCAGCCGGCCGCTCAGGGCATCTTCCACACTGACCAGGCTTTCGACCAGCTCCCTTTCACCCGGCCGGACTGAGGACTCTTTCCTGTTCGGGCCGGGAACCGGACCGCCGGGCAGTTCGGCCAGATCGAGAGCGATCCCGGCGGAATCCGGGTAAACCTCTGCCAACCGCTCCAGGAGCCTGCGGCTGTCGAGGATGCCATCGTGCAGCCGGTAAAGCTCGCCGGTGGTGGAAATCAGGTGGATCGAGCAATCGGCGGAGGGGCGGCCGCAGAGCCGCACTCTTTCGGCGCGGCCGGGTCGGCTGAACAAAAGGTCAGCGAGCCTGATGTTGATCAGCAGATCTCCTTCCGGACTCCAGACCAGTAAGGAACAGGTCGTATCCTCGATTCCCAGGATCACCGGACCGGGCTGGCCCCAGACCACTCTCACCGTTCCGGCGAACCTGCCGCGGCTGCCGGGCGGGGTTTCGAGCGGGATTTGCCGGAGGCGCCTGCCATCCGGGGAAAGCACCTGGAGGCGGTCGTTCCACCAGTCCCAGACGAAAACGGCCCGGTCGCCGCTGGAATCGACACCGACATCCAGAGAGCGCGGAAATTCCAGATAAACCTGGTCCGGTTTATTATTATTTCCGGTGAAGCGGTGGGAAGTTTCTTCCCAGGAGAGCCCCCGCCTGCCGATAGTACCCAGGGGTGCGCCGTCGAGGGCGAACCGGCAGATCCGGTGGCCGGCGTACTCAGCCACCCAGAGTTCCCGGCCGGCATCCACTTCGACGACAGCCACGTCCGCAGGCGCGGAGAGAGGCTTGCCGTCGCGGGCTTCCTCCGCGGTCCAGAGACAGGCGCCGTCCGCGGCGTCCAGGGCGACCACCCGGTTCTGCCAGTAGTCGCAGTAGACGAGCAGGTTGTCCGTCACCGTCATGCCGAAAACCTGTGCGGCCCCACCCGGCTCGACCTCCCAGATCGCCCGGCCGGTTTCCAGGCCGATACATTCCAGCCCGCCCAAGGCGGCATCCGCCACGAACAGCCGGCCGGACTCCCGGTCGAGCAGGGCCGAGGAGGGCGCTGCTTTCAAGGGAACGCTCAGTCCCGTGGCGGTCAGGGGCGGGGCGGCAAGTTCTTTTAAGGTCTTGAAAACACCGGTCAATTCGCCGCCGCCGGCTCTGGTGAGGCAGGCCGCCAGATGATCGGCTGCGCCGGCCGGACTGAATCCGCCCCGCAGGCTGGAGCGCCACCAGGCGGCGGCTTCCTCAAGTTTCTGCGGATCGGGAAAACCGCCACTCTTGTTTTCCATATCGCGACTGGTATCCCAGCGGAGGTTTTTTTTCTTCTTTTTCGCCATCGATTGTCTCAGGTCGCCAGGTTACTGACCACTGAAAAGATTTCCACTCCCCTGGCGCAGAACGGTTGAAGGTGTTTTTCGATCTCCTCGGAGTGGCCGTAAGAAGAGATCAGAACGACGTCAGGTTTCATTTTTTCGATTTCGACCGGGCTTTCCACAATGAAGCCGAACAGGGGCCGGCCCTGGACCTGCGGGTCTCCGTCCACGATACCGGCCACCCGGCAATCCATTTCCAGCAGCACCTGCAGGACCAGCTCGCCGGTTTCCGCCGCACCGTAGACGACGATGCGCATTCCGGCGAGCCGCTTGAACAGTTCGGTGCACCGGCGGCGGAACTCGCTCTTGGCGTACTTGTACAGCCGCACGGTTTCGATGCCGTAGCGCCGCATCAGTTCGGCGCAGCGGTCGCGTCCGCGGGGAGTGAGATGGTAAGTGGTGCGGCGGCGGCTGCGCCCCTGTTTCTGCAGGTAGCCCGACTCGGCCATCCGGCGGATGTAGTTGTTGACCATCGAGGGAACCAGCCCGGCTTTGTCCGCCAGGCGGCTCTGGCTTATCGCCGAGTTCCGCTCGATCTCCACCATCAGTACCAGTTCCCGGATTAGTCTGCCGGGCAGGAGCAGGTCGAACTGTCCGATCATCCTTCACTCACTGAATGAATACTCGCTAAATCCTTGTATATTTATCGGCAGATTAGCTCTAACCTGTAATGCTTATGTTCTTTGCCTTCTTATTGCCCTCCTGACCGCCATCTTCCGGCCGGGAGGCTTCTTTCTGCTGATTTTCCTGGTTTTTCAGGGCCTGGGCCCAGCTGTCGCGCAGGGTTTTGAGCTGATCGGCTATCCTGCGCACCGGCTCCGGTTCCTTTTTGATGTTGGCCTGCACCAGGGTGTAGTGCATGAATTCGTAGATTCTGAACAGGTTGACGGCGATTTCTCCGCCTTTTTCGAAGTTGAGCGACGACATCAGCTCGACCAGGATGTTCTGCACGCGGATCAGCTTGTGGTTCGAATTCTCGATGTCTCCTTGATCCAGAAACCGGATACCCTCGCGAAGGAACCGTATCGCTCCGTCGTAGAGCATCAGGATCAGCTTTTCAGGCTTGGCGCTGCGGATCTGCATCGTCTGGTAGTCTTTGACTCCCGATGGCTGCTGCATTTCCACTCCCGATCCGGTTGTCACGGGTGCAGCCGTGACGTTTCGAGTGCGCTTTAGTAAGCGGCCGCCGGGGCCGAAAGTTCGCCCCCGGGCCGAATGTTTCAGCCGGCCTGCAACAATTTTTCCTCGCCGTGGCCGGAAAGCCTGCACCCTACGGAAATGGCCGCCTGTCCGAACTTCTTTTTCAGCAAGGAGGCGGTCTGGAAGAAACTGATGAAAAAAGCTCCGTAAAGCTGAGCCGATTTTTCGATCGTTTCGCGGTCGAGCTGGTTGCCTTTCAGCTTTTCTACGCCCCGCTGGTAAGTCAGAATTCCGCCCTGGTTGGCGTTCTCCAGAATTTCACGCACCCCGGCGCATTCGTACACCCTGGAGTAGATACTCTCCACCTGGCGGTAGTCCGCTTCCGGTTCCTGACTTTCGTTTTGATACAGCCGCCTGGTCAATTCGAATCCCTGGTTGCAGAGCTCGTAGACGTTTTCCAGCGCGCGGCCGGTGGACTGGAGAAAATCGAGGGCGTGGGAGATTTCCTTTTCGCTGCGTGAGGCGCCGGCCCGGCCGATTATCCTGCCCACCGACCTTTCCCTGCGGGCGTAGCGCCAGAGGACCGCTTCGAGGGTGACGTTTTCCACTCCGCTGAAGCCGGTGCCCCCCTCGGTGGCGTTCAGGACGAGAGCCTCGGTTTCGGAGATTTCCCTTTCGAAGTAGTGGCGGTAAGCCTCGAGCTGGCGCGAAGTCCGCAGCGGCCGTCCGTAAATGTCGGTGGTGTCCAGGTCGTTTTCCTTGGACATCCGCCAGCGGTGGACGTCGTCCAGGTCCTCGGGCCAGGAGAGCTCCCGCAGCCAGCGCTGCTCCTGATACGTGCCGTGGGCGTAGTAGCGGCCGCCGGTGAATGCCAGGTCCTGGCCGATGAAGACGATCGGGTCGCAGCCGAGCTTGCGGGCCAGGTCGAAAGCGCCGGTGGATATCGAGCCCCAGGCTTCCACCCGGCCGAAATCGCCCAGCACCCCCGCCAGCTTCTCCATCAGCACTTCGTTGAAGCTCATGATGAACTTCCGGCCGTCGAATTCGGAAATGATCCGCGGGTGAGTCATCGGTTCGGCCACCAGCGCCGCTCCGGTACGGCCCACGCCCTGCAG
>JAZDIG010000578.1:0-19155 GCA_043805105.1 Candidatus Glassiibacteriota bacterium
GAGATGGTGATGCCGGGAGACAACGTGGAGTTGACGGTGACGTTGATCAGCCCGATAGCGATGGAGAGGGAGTTGCGGTTTGCGATACGCGAGGGTGGCCGGACAGTGGGCGCCGGCGTCGTGACTGAAATCATCGAGTAATTCGTCCCGAGAGGATTTCGTGCAGGAACAAAAAATTCGTATCAGGCTCAAGAGCTTCGATCACGCGCTGATCGACCGGTCCACCGAGGACATCTTCCGGACCGCGGTCCAGACCGGCGCCGAAGTGGTGGGACCCATTCCGCTGCCTACCAAGCGCAGCTTGTACACCGTGAACCGGTCCCCCAATATCGACAAGAAGAGCCGCGAGCAGTTCGAGATCAAGGTGCATAAGAGGCTGATCGAGATTTGCAAGAGCAAGCCTCAGACGATCGACGCTCTCACCAAGCTCGACCTGCCGGCCGGCGTGGACATCGAGATCAAGCTCTGATCTACGGTTCCGCCCGCGTTCCGGCCATGACCGGCTCGTGACACGTATCACCTGTGTACCTCAACGAGGTAGTAATGCTGGGATTAATTGGTAAAAAGCTGGGTATGACCCTGATCTTCGACGAGCATGGGATGGTGGTTCCGGTGACCGTGATCCAGGCCGGACCCTGCCGCGTGACCCAGATCAAGACCGTGAAAAAGGATGGCTACAACGCCCTGCAGGTCGGTTTCGGCCACCGGAAAGAGAAGAACCTGACCAAACCCGTGCTCGGCCACCTCGCCAAGGTCAAGGGTTTTTGCCCCGAGACTCTCGGCGAGTTCCGGCTGGATGATGTCTCCAGCTACGAAGTGGGCCAGGAGATCAAAGTGGAAATTTTCACTCCGGGCGAACCAGTTGTCGTCCGTGGAATAACTAAGGGCCGGGGGTTCCAGGGAGTGGTCAAACGCCACCGCTTTGCCGGCGGCGATGAGGGCCACGGCTGCGATTCGAAAAGAGTCCCCGGCTCGGTGGGCTCCTCCTCCGACCCCTCCAGGGTCTGGAAAAACATGAGGCTGCCCGGCCATTTCGGCAACACCGCCCAGAAGGTGCGCAACCTCAAGGTCGCCAAGGTGGATTCCGAACACAGCTACCTGTTTGTCAGGGGTGCCGTGCCCGGAGCCGCCAGCGGTCTGGTCACTGTCTGGAAGAAAAAGTAAGAAACGGTCGCGATAAACGCCTGCGTGGCGAAATTACTTGAGGATACGATGAAACAGGTGGCAGTGCTGAAGGAGAATGGAGATAAGGCCGGGGAAGTTTCCCTGCCGGAAAGCTGGTTCGGCCTCCAGCCGAATCCGTCCGTGGTTTACTATACCGTCAAGGGGTTCCTGACCAACCAGCGCCAGGGGGATGCCGCCACCAAGGAGCGCGGCGACCTGGCTTATTCCAATCGCAAACCCTGGCGGCAGAAAGGCACCGGCCGGGCGCGCGCCGGCAGTCGCCGCAGCCCGCTGTGGCGCGGCGGCGGCACGATGTTCGGCCCACACCCCAAGAACTACGAGGTCCGTACCTCCAAACGGGTGCGCCGCACGGCCCTGCTGAGCGCGCTGAGCGCCAAGGCGACCGAAGAAGGGGCGATAGTCGTGGTCGAAAACTTCGAGTTCGATCAGCCGAAAACCGCCCGGGCCCTTCAGGCGCTGCGCAACGCCGGCGTCGGGGACTGCCGCGTGCTGATTATGTGCGACGGCTACAAACCGGTACTCCTCAAGAGCGTGCGCAACCTCCAGAAGGTCGTCCTCAAGAATTTCGCGGAGTGCAACGCTTACGACGTGCTGCTGGCCGAAAAACTGGTGATCGAAAAAAGCATAATCGAAAAACTGGGGAGCCAGTCCGATGAGAGACCCGCATCAGACAATTAAAAGACCGCTCCTGACCGAAAAAAGCGACAGGCTGCGCGAACGGTTCGGACAATACTGCTTCGAAGTGGCGGTCGAGGCCGACAAAAGCGACGTCAAGCGGGCGGTCGAAACTCTTTTTTCTGTCAGGGTGACCGCGGTCAGGCTGCAGAACCGCCAGGGCAAGGCCAAGCGGATGGGCCGTTTTACCGGCAGGCGCCACCACTGGAAAAAGGCCTTCGTGACCCTGGCCGAAGGCAGCGTGATCGAACTGTACGAAGGCATCTAATTCTTAAAGAGTCGGAAATAAAATGGCACTCAAGAAACTAAAACCGGTAACCGCCGGCACGCGCTTCCGCTCGGTGAACGCCTTTGACCTGCTTACGGAAACCAAGCCGGAAAAGAGCCTGGTTACCGCCAAGACCAGTAAAGGCGGGCGCAACCACCACGGCCACGTCACCATGCGCTACCGCGGCGGCGGCCACAAGCAGCGCTACCGCATCATCGATTTCAAGCGTGACAAGCACGGCGTGCCCGGTCGCATTGCCTCGATCGAGTACGACCCGAACCGCTCCGCTTTCATCTGCCTGGTGCACTACGCCGATGGTGAAAAGCGCTACATCCTGCACTGCCAGGGCCTGAGCGTGGGCGACAAGATCGAAGCGGGTCCGGGAAGCGACATCCGGCCCGGAAACTCCATGCCGCTTTCGGACGTCCCCCTGGGCACGATGGTGCACAACGTGGAGCTGAAAGCCGGCAAGGGCGGCCAGGTGGCGCGCACCGCCGGCGTGGGCCTTCAGGTCATGGCCAAGGAAGGAAACTACGTGCACTGCCGGATGCCCTCCGGCGAGGTGCGGCTGATTCGCCGGGAGTGCATGGCCACTATCGGCGTGATCGGCAACTCGGAGCACATGGGTATTTCCTTCGGCAAGGCCGGTGTCAAGCGCTGGATGGGCGTTAAACCGCACGTGCGCGGCGTGGCCAAGAACCCGGTCGACCACCCGATGGGCGGCGGCGAAGGCAAGTCCAGCGGCGGGCGCCACCCCTGTACCCCCTGGGGCAAGCCCACCAAGGGTTTCAAGACCAGGCGCAAGAGACTCAATTCGAGCAAGCTGATCGTAAGACGTAGAAAGTAATTTAACTTCAACCATTGTTTGAGACATGACGAGATCGCTGAAAAAAGGCCCGTACATCCAGCCCTCCCTGCAGAAGAAAATCGAGAAGTTGAACGAAGCGGGGGAGAAGAAAGTGATCAAAACCTGGTCGCGGCGTTCCACGATCAGCCCGGATTTTGTCGGCCATACACTGGCCGTGCACAACGGGAACAAGTTCATTCCGGTTTACGTCACCGAAAACATGGTGGGACATAAGCTGGGCGAGTTTTCGCCCACCAGGTTTTTCCGCGGCCACGGCGGCAGGCTCGCCGAACGCACAGCCAAGAAGAAGTGAGGACGGCACAGGCCGCCGGCAGGCGCCGGAATAAATCTACTTTCCGGATTGCGGTAATCCAATAGAGAGAATCGCCAGATGATAACGACTGCAAAAGCGAGATTCGTGCGCATCTCATCGCGCAAGGTGAAGCTGGTAATCGACCTGATCCGGGGCAAGAGCGTGGAGGAGGCGTTCAACATCCTGCGCTTCACCCACAAAGCCGCTGCCGAACCGGTGCGCAAGCTGGTGCAGAGCGCTTTCAGTAACGCCGTCAACCAGCTCGGCAGCTTCGACCTCGACACGCACAGAATCACCGTGAGCTCGATCCGCGTCGACCAGGGCCCGACTTTCAAGCGCTGGCGCCCGCGCGCCATGGGTCGCGCCACGCCGATCATGAAGCGCACCAGCCACATCACGGTCGAACTGAACGTCCCGGAACCGGAAGAACAGCACAAGTAAACCCGTCACCGGCCGCAAAGCCTGCGGCTCGTGCGGCGGATAAAAACGCCAAAGGAGAGTTTAGGTGGGTCAGAAAACACATCCAGTCGGGTTCAGGCTCGGAGTCATCAAGGGCTGGCAATCGGTCTGGTACAGCGAGCGGGATGTACCCCGTCTGCTCAAGGAAGACGAACTGATCCGCAAGTATATTCACAGCCGGCTGGGTCATGCCGCTATCTCAAAGGTCGTGATCGAGCGCACGCCGCAGAAGATGACGGTCATCATCCACACGGCCAGGCCGGGAGTGGTTA
The DNA here is from genome assembly GCA_043805105.1 of Candidatus Glassiibacteriota bacterium. GTDB lineage: Bacteria > Gemmatimonadota > Glassbacteria > GWA2-58-10 > GWA2-58-10 > JAZDIG01. The sequence continues at coordinate 4,020 of JAZDIG010000578.1, forward strand.
TCGGCCGCAAAGGCCAGGAAGTGGACAAGCTGCGCGATGAGCTGGCTCACCTGTCCAAGGACGAGATCTTTATCAAGATCGAGGAGATCAAAATCCCCGAGATGGATGCCCAGCTCGTGGCCGATGGGATCACCTTCCAGCTCGAACAGCGCGTCAGTTTCCGCCGCGCCATGAAAAAAGCGGTGACCAGTGCGATGCGGATGGGCGCCCAGGGCGTGAAAGTGATTTGCGGCGGCAGGCTCGGCGGCGCCGAAATCGCCCGCAGGGAAGGCTATCACGAGGGCCGGGTGCCGCTGCACACGATCCGCGCCGACATCGACTACGCCACCAGCACGGCCAACACCACTTTCGGGACGATCGGGGTCAAAGTCTGGCTCTGCAAGGGTGAAGTGATCACGAGCAAACAGCGGCGCAGCGAAGGAAAATCTCAGCCGGCCGGCGACCGGAAATAGCGGGAGTAATCAGATGCTAGCTCCAAAAAGAGTAAAATTCAGAAAACAGCAGCGCGGCCGGATGAAAGGTACCGCCTACCGCGGCTCGACCGTGAATTTCGGCGAGTACGGCCTGCAGGCCCTCGAACCGGCCTGGGTGACCAACCGGCAGATCGAGTCGGCCCGCGTGGCTCTTACCCGCCACATCCGCCGCGGCGGCAAGGTCTGGATCCGCATTTTCCCGGACAAGCCGATCACCAAGAAACCCGCCGAAACCCGCATGGGCAAGGGAAAAGGCGCCCCGGAAGGCTGGGTGGCGGTGGTCAAGAGCGGCCGGATCCTGTTCGAGGTGGGCGGCGTCTCCCGCGACATGGCCCTCGATGCGCTCCGGCTGGCCAGCCATAAACTTTCCATCAAGTGCAGAATCGTCGAACGGCAGATCGCCAGCGAGGGCCAGACCGATGAAACCGCATGAGATCCGTGATATGACCACCGACGATATCCGGCACAGGATGGGCCAGTTGCGCGAGGAGTACTTCAAGCTCTCCTTCCGCAACGCGGTGCACAAGATCGACAATCCCCTTCAGCTTCGCGGCCTGCGGCACGACCTCGCCCGCTGCCTGACGATCCTGAAGGAAAAAGAAAAATCTCAGAAAGAGATCTGAACATACGCTGCCGGACCCGGCCGCCGGGCCCGGCGCGCCAAAATCACCCGGAGTCGAGATGGAGAGGAAAGACCGTAAGACCCGAGTCGGCGTGGTAGTCAGAGATGCCATGGACAAAACCGTGGTGGTGGCCGTGGAGCGCAAGATCAAGCACCCGATGTACGGCAAGGCCGTCCGTCGGACGAAGAAGTTCATTGCCCATGATGAGAAAAACCAGTGCCGCAACGGCAGCACGGTGCGGATTGAGGAGACCCGGCCGCTGTCCAAGACCAAGCGCTGGCGCGTGGTGGAAGTCCTGTCGACCGGCGAAGAATAAAGAGTAATTGCGATCAATATCGTACCGATGGATGGTTGAAAAATGATCCAGCAAGAAACAGTTCTGAAAGTCGCGGACAATTCGGGCGCCAAGAAAGTGCTCTGTATCCGGGTGCTCGGTGGCTCCCACCGCCGCTATGCCCGGGTCGGCGACATCATCGTGGTCACGGTCAAAGACGCCATCCCCAATTCGAACATGCGCAAAGGGGAAGTGGCCAAGGCCGTGGTGGTTCGCTCCAAGAAGGAGATCCGCCGCCGCGACGGTTCCTACATCCGCTTCGACGAGAACGCCGCGGTGATGATCGATGACCGCAAGGAACCCCGGGCCACCCGTATTTTCGGCCCCGTGGCGCGCGAGCTGAGGGAGAAACAGTTCATGAAGATCATCTCCCTCGCCCCGGAAGTACTCTGACAACTGGAACGTTTTGCGCAAAGGTGATAGATGCGTATTGTCAAAGGCGATAAGGTGATCGTGAAAAGCGGCAACCAGAAGGGCAAAACTGGTGAAGTGCTCAAGGTGCTGCCCGACAAGAACCGCGTGATCATCAAGGGTATAAACATGGTCAAGCGCCATACCCGCCCCAACCGGAAGAATCCGCAGGGCGGGATCGTGGAAAAAGAAGCTGCGCTGCATCTGAGCAACGTGATGCTTTACGATAATAAGGCCGCGCGCGGCACCCGGGTGCGCAGCCGTAAGCTCGAAGACGAGAAAGGCAGCAAGGTGCGGATAAGTATCGTCAGTGGAGAAGTGATCGAAGTCAAAGCCGGTTCCTGATCCGGTCGGGCCGGCTGAACCAATTATTCATTAATTAAGGTAGTGCTGCAATGCCAGTACCGAGAATGAAGGAACGTTACGAGAAAGTGGTCACGGGCAGACTGAAGGAAGAATTCAGCATCCGCAACGTGAACCAGATTCCCCGTCTGCAGAAGATCCTGCTGAACGTGGGCATGGGCCAGGCGATCCAGAACCCCAAGACCCTCGAAGCCGCCCAGGAGGAGCTGCGCCAGATAACCGGCCAGCACGCGGTGGTGACCAGGGCCAAGAAGGCGATCTCCAACTTCAAGCTGCGCGGCGGTATGAAGATCGGCTGCCGGGTTACCCTGCGCCGCGAGCGGATGTGGGAGTTCCTGGACCGGCTGATCAGCGTGGCGATCCCGCGCATCCGGGATTTCCGCGGGCTGCCCACCAAGAGCTTCGATGGCCGGGGCAACTACACTATCGGCGTGCGCGAACAGGTGATCTTTCCCGAAATCGACTACGACAAGATCGAGGGGATCCACGGCCTGGACATCACTTTAGTGACGAGCACGAGCAGGGACGATCAGGCGTTCGCCCTGCTGCGCGAGCTGGGAATGCCATTCCGCACGACCGGCCCCCTGCCGGGTCAGCAACAGTAATAGAACAGGTACAGTAACGAGTCAGAAAGGATTGTCAGGTGGCAAAGAAAGCCCTGATCGCGAAGGCGAAAAGAAAAGCGAAGTTCAAGGTCAGGCATTACAATCGCTGCCAGCGCTGTGGCAGGCCCCGCGCCTATTACCGTAAGTTCGGGGTATGCCGAATCTGCCTGCGGGAGTTGGCCCTGAAGGGGTTGATCCCGGGCCTGCGCAAGGCGAGCTGGTAATCGACCCGACCGCTGGTGGGCTCCGGGCGGAACTCCGCCGGCGCCCGTGATAAACTGAAAGACGAGAGAGAGTTCGGCAATGACGATGACTGACCCTATCTCCGATATGCTGACGCGTATCCGGAACGGCTATCTGGCCAAGCACATCCGGGTGGACGTGCCCGCTTCCAAGCTAGCTCTGGAAGTGGCCCGTGTCCTGCTCGAAGAGAAGCTGATCGCCAACTTCCGGAGCCTGCCCAACGACCGGCAGGGAGTGCTCCGGGTCTACCTCAAGTACGGACCCGACGAGACCCCCGCCATGCTCGGCTCCCGCAAGATCAGTAAGCCGGGACGCCGGATCTATCGACGGGCTTCGGAAATCCGCCGGGTACGCAACGGCCTGGGCGTGGCGATCATCTCCACTTCCCAGGGGCTGGTGACCGACCGGCAGGCGCGCGCCAGGCACATCGGCGGTGAAATTATCGCCTACGTCTGGTAACATCGGTAAGCGAGTCGTTGACAGTCAACAAAAGACGCAGTGAACGGGAGGACTTGGTGTCCCGAATCGGTAAACTTCCAATACCCCTGCCGGCCGTAGTAAAAGTCAGCCGGGAGGGTGGCAATCTGGTGGTGGCTGGTCCCAAAGGTAAAGTCGTGGAGGCCGTTCACCCAAACATGATCGTCGAAATCGGCGAGAAACAGATCGTGGTCAAGCGACCCGACGACAGCCAGCTCAGCCGGTCGCTGCACGGCCTGACCCGCTCGCTGATCAGTAACGCGGTGGTGGGAGTCACCGAGGGCTTCAGCAAGAAGCTTCTGATTGAGGGAGTGGGTTACCGGGCGACGATGAACGGCAAGAAACTCACGCTCGAACTCGGCTTCTCCCACAAGATCGAAGTCGAGCCGCCGGCGAACGTGAGCTTCGCCACGCCGAGCCAGACTGAAATAGTGGTTTCCGGGATCGATAAGCAGGTGGTCGGCGAAATCGCCGCCAAAATCCGCAGCTTCCGTCCACCCGAGCCTTACAAGGGCAAGGGCGTGCGCTACGATGGCGAGCGGATTATTCGCAAGGCCGGCAAAGCCGGCTCGGCCACCGCCTGAAACCGGTATTGACCAGGCTGTTTGGACAACCATCTGAAGTATGGGAATGATCGATGAAAACATTCAATAAAAATTCAGCCAGGAAAAGACGGCACATCAGGATCCGCAAGCGTATCTCCGGTACCGCCCAGCAGCCGCGGCTGGTGGTCTTCCGTTCGCTCTCCAACATCGAGGGCCAGATCGTGGACGACACCCGGGGCGTGACCCTGCTGGGCCTTTCCTCCCTGAGCCGCGAGATCGACAGGCAGGGGAAGAAAAAAACCGAAGTGAGCCGGGCGGTAGGCCAGCTCCTGGCGCAGAAAGCCCGCGAAAAGGGAATCGAAAAAATCGTTTTCGACCGCAACGGCTACCTCTATCACGGCCGGGTCAAGGCGTTCGCCGAGGGGGCCCGCAAGGGTGGGCTCGAATTCTGAGCCGGCCGCCGGCTAACGTTTCCAGGCAAGGAGTCTTTTAAGTGGATGCGAACAAGGAAAGAAGCGACCTGATCGAGAACGTGATCTCCATTAACCGCTGCGCCAAGGTGGTCAAGGGCGGCCGGCGGTTTTCTTTCAGCGCGCTGGTTGCGGTCGGCGATGGCAAGGGCCAGGTCGGACTGGGTAAGGGCAAGGCCAACGAGGTCAGCGATGCGATCCGCAAGGGCGTGGAAGAGGCCCGCAAGAACCTGATCCGGGTCTCGGTGATCAAGGGCACGATCCCCCACGAGCTGATCGGGCATTTCGGCGCCGGCAAGGTACTTTTGCGCCCGGCCGCTCCCGGTGCGGGAGTGATCGCCGGCAGCAGCGTCCGCGCCGTGCTCGAATGCGCTGGGATCAAAAACATCCTCTCCAAGAGTCTCGGCTCCAACAACCCGCACAACATGGCCAAGGCCACCATGGAGGGCCTCAAGAACCTGATGACCCTGCAGAAGGTGGCTGCCCTGCGTCAGGTGACGGTGGAGGAAGTGGCCTCGGGAGACAGAATAGTGGTGGAGGCGACCAGTGAGTAAGAAGTTGAAAATCACCCAGGTCAAGAGCGGAATCGGAGCGCTCAAAAAACAGCGCGCCACCCTGATCGCCCTCAGGCTCACCCACCACCAGAAGAGTGTGGTGCACGAAGACTCGCCCCAGATCCGGGGCATGCTTTTCAAGGTCAAGCACCTGATCCGGGTGGAAGAGACCGACTGAAAGAGTATGGATAACCACGAAATCAACCGGTGAGAATACCAGATGAAGTTGAACCAACTGAAAAAGCCCGAAGGCTCCAGTAAAGACCGCAAACGGGTCGGCCGCGGCCGTGGCAGTGGTAAAGGCAATACCAGCGGGCGGGGACACAAAGGCCAGAAGGCACGCAGCGGCCACAACAAGATGCCGTACTTCTTCGAGGGCGGCCAGATGCCGATTCAGCGCCGCCTGCCAAAGCGCGGATTCAACAATCCGTTCAAGAAGGTCTTCCAGATCGTGAACCTGACCGAACTCGAGCGCGTAGGCCGGCGCGACGCCATCGGACCGGCCGAAATGGCCGAACTGGGGCTGGTCCGCCATGCCGACCGGCCGGTAAAAGTCCTGGCCAATGGCAACCTCAGCTTTGCCGCCACGGTCACCGCCGACGCTTTCAGCGCCTCGGCTAAATCCGCAATCGAATCCGCCGGCGGCAAGGTGGAATACCGAGGCGGAGCGCCCGAGCCGAAAGCCCCCCCGCGCAGGAAGAAAAAACGGCGGCCGGCCAAAAAGGCTGAAGAAGAAAGCGGAGAGGCCTGATGGCAACGGGACTGCAGAACATATTCGATGTTCCCGAACTCAAGCGCAAGCTCGGTTTCACCGCCCTGATCGTTATCGTCTACCGTCTCGGCGGCCACATTACCGTGCCGGGAATTGACGTGAACCGGCTGATCGAATGGTTTGGTACCCAGCAGAACACTTTTTTCGGCCTGATGGACATGTTCGTCGGCGGAGGCCTGCAGCGGGCCACCGTGTTCGCCTTGGGTATCATGCCTTATATCAGTTCTTCGATCATTTTCCAGCTTCTGCCGCCGGTTTTCCCTTACTTCGAAAAGCTGCAGAAGGAAGGCGAAGAAGGGCGCAAGAAGATTTCGCAGTACACCCGTTACGGCACCGTGGTGCTGTCGTTCATCCAGAGCGTGGGTGTCGCCACTTGGCTGCAGAGCCTGGGAGCGGTGACCATGGCCGACCTGTGGCTGTTCCGGGTCAGCACGGTGGTCACCCTTACCACCGGCGCGGTGCTGGTCATGTGGCTCGGCGAACAGATCACCGAACGTGGGATCGGCAACGGCATGAGCCTCCTGATCTTTTTCGGTATCGTGGACCGTTTCCCGGGAGCGGTGTTCCAGTCGATCGAGATGCTGCGTAAAGACGTGATCGATATCATCCCGATGCTCATGGTCGTCGTCGTGATGATAGCGGTGGTGGCCGGCGTGATCGTGATGACCCTGGGCACGCGCAAGATTCCGATCCAGATTCCCAAGCGGATGGTGGGCCGCAAGGTGATGGGCGGACAGCAGACGCATCTGCCGCTGAGGATCAACAGCGCGGGCGTGATGCCGATCATCTTCGCCCAGTCGATTATCGTGGTGCCGGGTACGCTGAGTACGTTTCTGAAGCCGGGAGGCCTGATGGAGCGGGTGGGCAATTATTTCCAGCCGCATACCAACAGTTACGTGGTTCTTTACTGTCTCTTGATTGTCTTTTTCACCTACTTCTATACCGCGGTGATTTTCAATCCCGTGGACCTGGCCGATAACTTCAAGCGCCAGGGCGGGTTTATTCCCGGGATCAGGCCGGGTGCCCGTACCGCGGAATACATCGACCGGGTCCTGACCCGGATCACTCTGCCGGGTGCGATTTTCCTGGCGGCGATCGCGATAATGCCGATCTACATGTACCGCTGGCTGAACGTACCGTTCTATTTCGGCGGCACCAGCCTGTTGATCGTGGTCGGAGTGGCGCTGGACACGATCCAGCAGATGGAGAGCCACTTGTTGATGCGCCATTACGATGGCTTCCTGAAGAAAACCAGGGTGCCCGGGCGCCGGATGACATAGCCTCATGGTATTTCTGAAAACGCGGTCGGAGATCGATAGAATCAGGGAAGCCGGCAGGATCGTCGCCGAGGTGCTGCAGAAAATCGGTGAGATGGTTGCGCCGGGAGTCTCGACCTGGGAGCTAGACCAGGCGGCCGAAGCGCTGATCTGCTCCTATCCGGACTGCCGGCCGGCGTTCAAAGGTTACGGCGGCTTTCCCGGCACTCTCTGTACCTCGGTAAACGAAGAAGTGGTGCACGGGATTCCGAGCCGCCGGCGGGTATTGGTCGAAGGCGACCTGATCAGTATTGATGTCGGCGTATTGCGCAAAGGCTTCTTCGCCGATGCCGCCGCCACCTTCGCGGTGGGTAAGATCGGCCCGCGGGGGATTAAAATAATCGACTGCACCCGCCGGGCGCTCGCCGCCGGGATCGAACAAGCGGTGGCGGACAACCGTATCGGCGACATCGGCCACGCGGTGGAACTGGTGGCCGCCGAAGAAAATTATTCGGTGGTCCGCGACCTGGTGGGACACGGCATCGGCCAGAACCTGCACGAAGACCCGCAGGTTCCCAACTTCGGCACGCCGAAACAAGGCTACCAGCTCAAGGAAGGCCTGGTGCTGGCCATCGAGCCGATGATCAACGAGGGGACCCACGAGGTTCGGACCCTCAGGGATAACTGGACTGTTGTCACCGCCGACGGCAAGCTGTCGGTCCATTTCGAACACACGGTGGCGATCGGGCCCGGCGGCCCGGAAATCCTCACCGACTGAACGGTTTCGCTCTTCGAGAGCAAACCGGCGGAAGTATGGCTAAAGAAGAAGCAGTACAGGTGACCGGCACGGTAGTCGAGCCGCTGCCGAACGCGATGTTCAGGGTCAAGCTCGAAAACGACCATGAAGTGCTGGCCCATATCAGCGGCAAGATGCGGATGAACTTCATCCGGATCCTGCCCGGCGATAAGGTCGCCCTCGAGCTCAGCCCCTACGATCTCAGCCGCGGGCGGATCACCTACAGGTACAAATAAAGACGGAAATCGAACCGGATCCTGGAGAAAACGATGAAAGTCCGCAGTTCGGTAAAAAAAATCTGCGAATATTGCAAGGTTGTTCGCCGGCGCGGGGTCGTGCGGATTATCTGCCGCAATCCCAAGCACAAGCAGCGTCAGGGCTGAAATTATTGTCGGTAATCTTCAATTGACCGGGAGTTCATGATATGGCTCGTATAGCCGGAATCGATCTGCCCAAGGGCAAGCGACTCGAGATCGCTCTCACCTACATCTACGGCATCGGCCGCAGCTCGTCCAGAAAGATCCTGGACGAGGTGGGTATTCACTACGATAAAAAGGTGAGCGAGCTGACCGACAGCGACGAAATGAAAATCCGTGGGGTGATCGAGCGTGATTTCAAGGTGGAGGGTGCGTTGCGCACCGAGGTGGCGATGAATATCAAGCGGCTGATGGACATCGGCTGCTATCGCGGCATCCGCCACCGCCGCCGCCTGCCGGTCCACGGCCAGCGCACTCATACCAATGCCCGCACGCACAAGGGTCCGCGCGTGGCTATCGCCGGTAAGAAGAAGTCCAAGGCCAAGAAATAATCCGAGTGCCGGCAGGCGCTCATTCTGAATCGGCATCCGGAGCGAAACCTCTGTTTCAGCCCCGGCGCCAGTAACTGTCAGGGGAGTAAAGATGGTAAATCCAGGGCAAAAAGGCGGCAAGGCTAAAAAGAAAGTCAAAAAGGTGGAAAGCGAAGGAGTCGCCCATATCAAGGCGAGCTTTAACAATACTATCGTCACCATAACCGACATGAGCGGTAACGTTGTGCTGTGGAGCAGCGCCGGCAAGTGCGGGTTTAAGGGTTCGAAGAAGAGCACTCCCTTCGCCGCCACTATTATCGCCGACACCGCGGCCAAGGAAGCGCTCAACCAGGGGATGAAGCGCGTGCACGTGCGTGTGCAGGGTCCGGGCTCCGGCAGGGAATCGGCTATCCAGGCGATCCAGGCCGCCGGCCTCACCATTCGCTCGATCAAGGACGTGACTCCCATCCCGCACAACGGTTGCCGTCCGCCTAAACGCAGGCGGGTATAGTAATCGTATTTGGAGGGTCTCTGATGGCGCGATACACCGAAGCGAGTTGTAAGCAATGCCGTAGGGAAGGGATCAAGCTCTTTCTCAAGGGAGAAAGATGCTACACCGATAAGTGCGCGATCGAGCGCAGAAACTTCGTTCCCGGCCAGCACGGCAGAGTAGCCAGCCGCAGGCGCAAGGCCAGCGACTACAACGTCCAGCTGCGTGAAAAGCAGAAAGTCAAAAGAATCTACGGCATTCTGGAGAAGCAGTTCCACAACTACTACGAAAAGGCCACACGGCAGAGCGGTGTGACCGGCGAAAACCTGCTGCGGCTTCTGGAAAGCAGGCTGGACAACATCATCTACCGGCTGGGTTTTGCACCGAGCCGCAAGAGTGCCCGCCAGCTCGTCAAGCACTGCCACATCCAGATCAACGGCAAAACCGTGGACGTTCCGTCCTACCAGGTGGCGCCGGGGGAATTGATTGCGGTCAGGGAGCCGAGTCACAGCCTGGGTCTGGTGCTCTCCACCATTGAACGCCGTGGCAAGCAGGAAGTGCTGCCCTGGCTGAGCGTGGATTACAAGACCCAGACCGGCAAGATGCTGGAAGTGCCGACTCGGGAAAATATCCCGATTACGATCCAGGAACAGCTCATCGTGGAGCTGTATTCCAAGTAACGTGGTAAGTTTTGATCCGGTTTGTTACAGGTTTACCGCAACCCGGAGCTATTTCCCACAACATCGGTTACTCCAAGCGGGAGAAATAGCTGTCATGATTCTTAAAAATATTGTTCTACCCTCGCGGATAGAGAAGAATGTCAAGACTGAGGAAGAGACCTACGGGGAGTTCAGCGTGTACCCCCTGGAGCGTGGATTCGGCCTCACCCTGGGCAACGCGTTGCGCCGCGTTCTTCTGTCTTCGCTGGAGGGTACCGCGATCTGGGCCTTGCGGGTAGACGGCGTGCTGCACGAGCTGTCCACAATTCCAGGCGTACTCGAAGACGTGTCCGAAATCATTCTCAGCCTGAAAAAAGTAGTGTTCAAGGCCAAGCGCACGGACAAAGAAGAGGCGGTCTGCAAGCTGGAAGCGTCAAAGAAGGGCGAGGTTACAGCGGCCGACATCCACTGCCCCTCGAACGTGGAAGTGGTGAACAAGGACCATTACCTGTTCAGCCTCAAGGAAAATAAACACGTCAGGATGGAGATTCTGGTCAAGACCGGGCGGGGCTACTACCCGGCCGACCAGCACGAGATGCCCAGCGATGACCCTCAGCTTATTCCCATAGACTCGCTGTTCTCCCCCGCGGTCAAGGTCTCCTTCGACGTGGACGAGCAGCGCGTGGGCCAGCGTACAGACTACGACAAGCTGGTGCTGAGAGTCACCACCAACGGCGCCCTGGACCCCGAAGTCGCCGTGATCGAAGCCGCCAAGCTCCTGATGAAGCACCTCGAATTTTTCGAGAGCTTCAGTGAACCCCAGGAAGAAAAGACCAGCGCCCGCGATCTGAAAAACAACAAGCTCAAGGAGCTGTTCAACCGCAGCGTGGAAGAGCTCGAGCTTTCGGTGCGCAGCAGCAACTGCCTCAAGGCTTCCAACATCAAGACCTTGGGCGAGCTGGTCCAGAAAACCGAGAGCGAAATGATCAAGTTCCGCAATTTCGGCCGTAAATCGCTGAATGAAATCTCCGAAATCCTCTCGCGCCACGGCATGTTTTTCGGCATGAATCTGAAAAAGAACGAAAAGGGCGAATGGGAGATTGACGAAGCGGCCGCAGCGGACCAGGAATCCAATTCCAGCGAGTGAGGCTGGTTGGAGTTCAGGAAGCCGGTAAGCCCCGGGGGCCCGGCTCCATATAAGCGGATAAGGGAATCCAGATGAGACACAGGAAAAAAGGCAGCACGCTGAATCGTACGCAGAGCCATCGCCGCTGGCTGCTCAGTAACCTGATCACCAGCCTCTTTCTGCACGAGCGGATCAGAACCACCACGGCCAAGGCCAAGGAAGCGCGCCCGCTGGCCGAAAAGCTGATTACGTTTGCCAAACGCGGCGACCTCCACGCCCGCCGGCAGGTGCTCAGAGTGATCCGCGACAAGGAAGTGGTGGCCAAGCTGTTCGAAAAGATCAGCGAACGGTTTAAGAACCGTCCGGGCGGCTATACCCGTATCCTCAGGCTGGGTAACCGCCTCGGCGACAACGCCGACATGGCCCTGTTCGAACTGGTCCAGGAGGAAATGGCCGGTAAGGACACCGGCCGCAAGCGCCGCCGCCGTTCGAAGAAGAAAAAGGAAACGGCCGAGATGGCCGCAGCCAAGCCGGCCCAGGAACAGGCCACTCCGGAAGTGAAAGCGGACGAAGAGGCCGCCGCGGAAACCGCCGTGGAGGTGCAGGAAGAAACCAAAGCGGAAGATCGGTCCCAAGAAAGCACCGGGCAACCAGCCGGTGAAGAGGAAAAGGAAAAGAAAGAATAAGGCTTCGTGATGGGTATCCGCGAACACTCAGGCAGGGGAGCGCACTCTGGTTACGCTCTCCTGCCTTTTTTTCTGCCGGCTGAAAAGTTCCGCGGGCTTTTCCAGCTCCCGGTCGTGTTGTCCGTTCTGCTGACTATCGCCTCAGGAGCACCAGCCGCAGCCGGCCAGGTGACACAGGCCAGGGCGCTCTGGGTAGTCCGCACGACCCTGCTGAGTCAGGCCGGCATCGACCGGCTGGTGGAAAACGCGGCCCGGGGCGGGTTCAATCACCTGTTCGTCCAGGTTTGCGGCCGCGGCGATTCCTACTTCCCTTCGAATGTCTACCCGCCGGCCGAAGACTGCCGAGCACTGCTCGCCACGGGCTTCGATCCCCTGGCCTGCGTCCTCGAAAAGGCCCATGCGCGGGGTATCAAAGTCCACGCCTGGGTCAATGCGCTGCTGGTCTGGTCCTCCGCCGACCGGCCGGAAGACTCCCGTCATGTGCTCAACAGCCACCCGGAGTGGATGATGGTGGACAGCGGCGGTAATTCGTTGGCCCGCTATTCCCGGTCGCAGTTCAACCGGCTCAACCTCACCGGGGTCTTCATTTCACCGGCGGTGCCCCAGGCGGTGCAACTGGTGCGGGATTTCGTTCTGGACCTGGCGCGCCGCTACCCCTTGGACGGCGTACACCTGGACTACATCCGCTATCCGATGAGCGGAGTGGATTTCACCGGTTACGCCCGCGAGGAGTTCAGACGCAGGCAAGGGGTCGATCCGGTTCCGCTGTTCAACTCGGACGACAAGCTCAGGCACAGGCTGGGCGCGGAACGGTTCAAAGGGCTGCAAGGGGAGTGGGTGCGCTACCGGGCGGACCTGGTCACGGAACTGGTGGCCGGGCTGGCGGTCGAGCTGAAACGGGTCAAGCCCGGTCTGCTGCGTTCGGCTGCAGTTATGCCCGATGTCGCTTCGGCTTTCGATACTTTCGGCCAGGACTGGCCCCGCTGGATCAGGGCGGGATACCTGGACATGGTGCTGCCCATGGCCTACAGCACGAAAACGGAAGTAGTCTACGATCAGGTGGTAAAGGCCTGCCGCGAAGTGGGTGCCGAAAAAGTCTGGCCGGGTTTGCGGGCCTACGAGGTGCCGGTGGCGGGGGTGATCGAGAGGGCGCGCAAGATCGCTCCCCTCAAGACCGGTGGAGTGTGCTTTTTCAGCTACGACGGCATGCGCGACAACCCGCAGTATTTCGACAGGCTGAAGCAGTCGCTTTTTACTCCCTGACTTCCCCTGCGCCGCCACCGCCTCTGTCTTCCTCCCGCTTGACTTCGTCCCAGATCCGGTCGAGTTCTTCCAGGGTGAGCCGGCCCAGCTCGAGTCCCCGTTCGGCCAGGGTGCGCTCCAGGGCCTGGAAACGGCGGATGAATTTGCGGTTTGTGCGTTCGAGGGCGAGCTGGGGGTGAACCTGCACGAGACGCGCCAGGTTGACCACCGTAAACAGCAGATCGCCGATCTCCTCTTCGATCAGTTCGCTGCGGCCGCTCTGCATCGCCTGACGTAGTTCCACCAGCTCCTCGTCGATCTTCCCGAACAAGTCTTCGGGATGGTCCCAGTCGAAGTGGTAGTGGCTCACCCGGCCTTGGATGCGGTAGGCTTTGAGCAGGGCCGGCAGCTCGGCGGAAAGGCCGTCCAGCACCGACTTGCGGCCGGACGCAGCGCCCTCGGACTTCTCGTTGTGCTTGATCTGTTCCCAAGCGAATAGCTGGTCCTTCTGGTTGGCGAACCGGGCCTCGCCAAACACATGCGGATGGCGGCGGATCATCTTGTCGCGCACCCTGGCGACCACCTCCTCCAGGCCGAATTTGCCCGCCTCGCGGGCCAGCGAAACCTGGAAGCAGAGGTGCAGCAGAACATCGCCCAGTTCATCGGCCAGGCTGCCCGCGTCCTCCGCCTCGATTGCCTCCATCAGCTCGTGGAACTCCTCGAGGAAATAGGGCTTGAGAGACCGGGCGGTCTGCTTCCTGTCCCAGGGGCAGCCCTGGTCCGAACGCAGGAAGCCGACCAGCTCCTCCAGTTGTTCGACCGTGGTGATTTTTTCGAAATTTTCTTTTTTCCCGCCGCTCATCGGACCTTTCCGGGTCAGATTATCAGGCCCGAAAGATAACAGATTGCCCATGCGGCGCAAGTGCTTTCAGGGTGTTGAATCTCAAGGCTTTGACAAGACGGAGGCGGCGAGATACTTGACCCGCGGCCGGGTGAATCGGTATATTCCCTGCCTGTGTGCTCCATGGGCAATTAACCGTGAATTTCAGCCGAAAGTGAATTCCCGATAGATGGATGAACTTGACGACAAGCCGGTACCGGTGGAAACGCCTCCGGCCAAGCCACCGGTGGTTTACGAGGAAACACAAGGGGACGCGGACGAGGACGAGCTCAACAAGCGGAGCGAAATGCCCTTTCTGGACCATCTGGAGGAGCTTCGCCGCCGGCTCCTCTGGTGCCTCGGCTATCTCTTTGTCGGCATCGTAATCGCTTTTTATGTAAACAGCCGGTATGACCTGCTGTCGTTCATTATTGCGCCGGTCAAGCCTTATCTGGCCAACGGCAAGCTGTTGATCATCAAGCCCACCGAGGGCTTCATGATCGCGATGAAGCTCAGCTTAGCTTTCGGATTAATTCTGGCTTCGCCGATAATTCTTTACCATATCTGGGCCTTCATCGCCCCGGCCCTGCTGAAGCGCGAGCGCAGCGTCGTCTTGCCCATGCTTGTAGTCTCGATCTTCATGTTCGTGCTCGGGGCGGTGATGGCATTTTACATTACCCTGCCGCTGGGTATGCAGTTTTTCTCCAAGTTTCAGTTCGCCTCGACCGAATTCATGCTTACGGCCGGCAGCTATCTGGACATGGTGCTCATGATGGTCCTGGCCACCGGCCTGGTGTTCGAGCTGCCGATCGCGATCCTGCTGCTGGCCCGGCTCGGTCTGATTTCTCCCAAGTTCCTGCGGGAAAAGCGCCGGCACGCCATTATTGCTATATTTATCATTGCGATGATCGTGACTCCTCCGGACCCGGGCAGCATGATTCTGGTGGCAGTCCCGATGGTATTTCTTTATGAACTGAGCGTCTGGATCGCCTATGCCGTCGCCCGCAAGCGGAACAGCTCTTAGCGGGCAGATGTCCGGATCAGTATTCTTTTTTGCCCGCCCCAGACTGGCCGGGCTGGTACTGCTGGCCTCGATGCTCGTCGCGTCCACCGGCCGCCCCGATTCGTTGGCTCGCGCCGCCTCTCTGTCCGATTCCACCGCTCTCCCGGACTCTCTCTCCCGGGCCGATTCCACACGCACCTCAGCGGATTCGATTCGCATCCCGGCTCCGGATTCGACCATGAAAAGGTTCGAGGGCCTGGCCGCCTCCCCGCAAGATCGGATTTCCTATTCCGGGGAAAAAATCACCTTTTTCGCCAGACGGAACGTGGTGGTCATCCGGG
>JAZDIG010000579.1:0-6098 GCA_043805105.1 Candidatus Glassiibacteriota bacterium
AAGCTGGTCGCGGCCGCGGTTGTAAGCCCGGTCGCTGACCACGGAAGAGTCGGCTCCCTTATAGCAGCCGCCGTCTTCGCAGTGCTCCAGGTCGCTTTCGCTGCCGTAGCCGTGGGCCACCATCCACTGCGACCCCTCGCGTGCCACCTTCTCGATCTCCCGGCGCTCCAGCACCAGGTCGCCACCCTTGCCCACGCCGCAGGGCACGTCGCGGAAAAGGCCGGCCACCAGGTCGCGCACTTTGTCTTTCACCTCGCCGTAGGCCAGTCCGGTAGCCACCAGCCGCACGCCGCAGTTGATGTCGTAACCCACTCCGCCCGGGCTGATCACCCCTTCCTCGGCGTCCATCGCCGCCACCCCGCCGATGGGGAAGCCGTAGCCCCAGTGGATATCCGGCATCGCCATCGAACTGCCCACCACGCCGGGCAGCCAGGCCACGTTGGCCACCTGTTCCACGGCGTTTTCCTGCTTCAGAAGCTCCATCAGCCGGGCGGAAGCGTAGATCAGTCCCGGCACTTTCATGCCGCCCGCGCGGGGGATTTCCCAGCGGTAGTCATCTAACTGTTTGAAATCCATAATAAGAATCTATCTCTCCGATAAGGTACTGAAATACTTATGCTTAGGGGTTTAATCTTATGTAATCAGGGAAGCTTTGTCAAGCCAGGGCGGCCGGCGGAGAGTAATTTCAGGCGACGGCTTGGGCGGCGAAGAAAAGTTTGCGGACCCGGCCCGAGAGAAAATAAGCCGACCAGAACAGGTGCCAGATAAAAAGAGTGATGAAGGAACCCAGTTCGTGCAGGCTCGCCGCGCCGCTGGAGATAGTCCGGGAGGAGAGATAAAGCATCAGGAGGGTGACGGACACGGTCAGGACCAGGGAAAGAACGTAGCCGATCTCTTTAAGCCGCCAGGTATAACGGCCCATCAGCCCGAACGCCGCGGCCACCAGCAGGGCATAGGTAAAGGCATCGGTGGTCCAGACGAACCGTTCGAAATCCCAGCCCTTGATCGCCTTGATCAGCAGGGTCAGCACGGCGTTGGCCAGGATGACCGCCGGGATGATGTAGCCGTACAGGGCGGTGAAAAAGGAAACCCCCACCGGACGCCTGCGCCACAGATCGTCCTGGTGGTGGTTGCGCTGGTAGACGATGTAGGCCAACAGCAGCCCGAAAAAGCTCACCGCGTAAGCGATCGTCATGCCGACAACTACACTCTCCCCTTTTTGCATATGGCCAACTCGCCGCTCAGGATTGTTGGATAAAACGCCCGGATATCTTTAAGAAAATTAAGCCCCCGACAAACCTTTGTCAATCAAATATCCAGGGCCGCCGCAAGCGGAGCTCGACCAGCCGGCTTGCGGAGGAAAGGCAAAATGGTTATACATTGCCTGAGACCGCACCCCCGGACCAGCCACTGACTCGAGGTTTCGTCATGCCTGAAAGAAAGTTCCTCAAAACGCTCCGCCGTCAGTTCATCACCGGCATCCTCGTACTGCTGCCGATATTGACCACGGTCTTTTTCGTGAGCTGGCTGTTCCGTCTGTTGGATGGAATCCTGGGGCGCTACTTCGCCCGGCTGTTTGGCGAGTACGTGCACGGGGTGGGCTTCCTGACTCTGGTGCTCTTAATCTGGCTGGTGGGAATGGTAAGCCGTACCTACCTGGGAGGAAAGCTCAACCATTTCAAGGACGTGCTGATCACGCGCATCCCGCTGGTGGGGTCCATTTTCGGGGCGGTGAAACAGGTGAGTGATGGATTGCTGAAGTTGGATTCGAGCAATTTCCAGCAGGTGGTTCTGGTCGAATATCCCCGCCAGGGCGTCTACTCGGTGGGGTTCATCACCAGCGAGAGGTTGGTTCCGCTGGAAATCGACGACGGCGCTCAGGCGGGCGGCCGCGTCGCCCACGTTTTCATGCCAACTGTGCCCAACCCTACCTCGGGCTATATCGTCCTGGTCCCGGAAAACCAGCTCCACCGCCTGAGCCTGTCAGTGGAAGAGGGCCTCAAGCTGGTGCTGAGCCTGGGCCTGATCCACCCGCAACAGTACCGCCGGGGGAAGTCTCCAGGCGTGCCTGCCGCTGTTACTCTTCCGGAAGCTGAAGACGAAAATAAGAAAGATGAATCCTGAACGAGGTCTCGCACCCGCGAGAGCTCAGGGATTGACATTCACTATCACGGTGTCGGCATTGACCCCGCCCCGGTTGTCCACCACCCTGTAAACCACCGTGAAAGTGCCGGAGTTGTTGAAGCGGCGAAAGTCCGGGGTTTTGATCGTATCCGGCGGCAGACCGCTGCCGGCGCCGTAGTTCCAGGAGCGGGAGGCGATACCATCGGCGTCGCTATCGATGGCCAAAAAGCTGAGGCTGTCGCCCACGCTGATCGTGTTCTGGGGTCCCAGCGATGTGATCATGGCGGTGGGCCGGTCGTTGGCGGTTACCGTGACCAGCACCGAATCCCTGCCCAAGGCCAGGAGGTTGTCCCGCACGGTGTAGGTAACCGTAAAGGTGCCAGTGGTGCCGAAATACTTGGGCGGAGTGACCATGGTCGTATCGGGTGACAGGCCGCTGCCGGTGCCGAAATTCCAGGTCCGCGACCCGATCGAGCCGCCCGGATCGGAATCGGTGGCCCGGAAGATGATTTCGGCCCAGGCGGCAAGCGTGGTGTCGATGGAGGGGCTGGTGATGGTGGCGGTCGGAGGCGTGTTGGCGCTCACGGTCACGATAGCCGTGTCGGCGGCGTGCAGGCCCTTGTCGTCGATCACGTGATAGCTGACACTGAAAACGCCGGTCGAATTGAAAGTGCGCGGACCGGAGTTGGCCGCGCTGTCGGCCGGAGAGGGCGTTATCCCGCTGGCCGGCGGCCAGAGCCAGTAGCGGCGAAGCGGACGGTTATCCGGATCGGAGTCGCTGGCGATGAAGGTGTAAGATACCCCCTGTCCGATCGAGAGGTTGCCGGGCGGCTGGTCGATCCGGGCCGTGGGCGGCCGGTTGGCTCCCACGCTTACGCTCACGCTGTCGCGGCTGCGGCGGCCGGACATGTCGCCGGCCTCGTAGATTACCTTGAAGGTCCCGGTCAGGGTGAAAACTTTCCAGCCTGGAATCATGACCGAATCAGCCGGAATCCCGCTGTTCGCACCGAAATCCCACTTCTGAGTTATGCTTTCCGCCCGGGGAACCAGAAAACCCTCGAACCGGATGCTGTCGCCGGCCACAATCGTGGTGTCACGCGCGTGGGGACGGATTATCCCGGCCTGCGGCGCCGGCAGAGTGTCGTGCACCGTGATCCGCACCGTGTCGGCGACAGTAATACCCAGTAAATCGGTGACGTAGTAAAAGATGTCGAAAATTCCGGGCGTGGCGAATTTACGCCAGCCGGCGGTAGCGGTAGTGTCATCGGTGACTCCCTCGTAGCCGCTGCCCGCCGGATAAATCCAGCCGCGCCTGGCGATCCGGGCCGCGGTTTCCTGATCGAACGCCTCCAGATAGAGGCTGTCATTGCGGACGATAGCCGTGTCGGCGGCCGGAGAAACGATCCGCATCTCCGGCGGCGTGCTTTCGGCCAGGACGTGGACGACCGAAGTATCGGCCGCTATCCGGCCCCGGTCGTCCACGATCTGGTAAATCAGCTCGAAGGTGCCGTCCTTGTTCCAGGTCACTTCGCCGGGACTGGCGGCGCTGGTATCCGGAATGCCGCTGCCCTGGCCGAACTTCCACTGGCGGCCGATTATCGATCTGCCCGTCGGGACGAATTCACGGGCCGCGGGCGTGAAGGCCGAGCCGATGATGAAAGTGGTGTCCGCCGGCGGTTGGGTGATCATCACGCCGAACTCGGGCAGGGGCAGAATATTGAGGCTGAAAGTGCGGGAGCCACGCCGGTCGAGGCTGTCGGCTACGGTCACGCTGATCCGATGCGTGCCCACCGGCAGGCTGTCGCTGGTAAAGCTGGCCCTGGTCGCCAGAAGCCCCGCCAGGTCCGAGCGCCACCAGAAACGGCTGCCGGCCGGAGTATCGTCGAAGCCGGTCCGCGCCGAAACTTTGAATAAGACCGGAGTGCCCACCCGGATCACACTGCTGTCCGAAGGCGACAGGAGTGTCAGAATCAGCACTTCGGTGTTGGGATCGTAGGGATTGTCCCTTCCCGCCTCGCTGCAGGTCAGGAATACGGCGGCCGCGGCAAGCAGAAAGATGGCTGTGGCTTTCGAGTATCTCAAAATTTCGAGTTCAGACTCAGGTGGATCCTTTGCCCCCCGGCCTCCCCCCGGCTCGCTTCGACCTTCAGGCCGGAAAGGGTCCTGGGCAGCAGGAAAAAGTAATCGGCTGCATTAAGCGCGAACATACCGGCCGCGGCGAAAAAGAAAGTCCGGGAAAGCCGACGCCGGTCCTGGCTGAGCTGGTACAGGCGCTGGAACTCCTCGTCCGGCGCCGACTGATCGAGCGCGCGATAGTCGTCGTGATAGTCGCGGGAGCGGCCCTGCATATATACCCCGGCGGCGGCGAATCCGGCAGTCAGGCCCGCCAGGCTCAATCCCTTGTAAGTCCGGCCCACGGCGATCCGGGGACCCCCTGGCACGAAAATCCAGGCCGGAGTCACGCTGCCGAAATACTCCTCGCGGGATACCGTCTTCTTTTTCTGCTTCTCCGCTGCCATCCTCGCTTCCTCTTGGGCCACCTTCGAGGCGATAAGCCGGTTGGCCTGTTCGAGCTTGACCGAGATCGAATCGATCCGCTGGTTCAACTGCCGGACTTCCCTGGCCACTATGTCGGCTTCGAGCGGCGAAGGCATTTTCTGTTCGAGACTGACCAGCTTGCGGAACACCCAGGCCGACCGGCCGCGGTAAGTGATTTCGACCCATTCCGGATTCATATCGGTCACCTGAAAACGCTCGCCCTGGTTAGCCCTGCCGATCAGGGTGTAGCGCGTCCCGGGGCCGGTGCGGATGTTGACGAATCGGTTGGCGATCACCGCCTCGCTGCTGGCCTGCGCCGGCAGGAGGTCAGGCAGGACCACGATGGAAAGGACGAGGAACGGTATGGCCCAGGTTCCACCGCGAATCCGGAAATAGCTGCCGCATCCATGCATTAGGGTACCCCCCGGTACTGATACGCCGCGCGGGCGCGAAAAGCGTACGAAAGTCCTTCGATAAGATGCAATCGCTTAATTTATAGTTAGTTACAAATTTTATAAAAGCAAGCCGGAAAAAATTGCCTTAGGCCGGCCGGCACCAGCTAAATGCATAAATCGGGCCAGTTACCGGCCTTTGTTCTTGATCGGAAGGGCAGCCGCGCATTATAATAACGAGTTGTCAACTGACCAGTTGAAAAGCGAGTGGGGCGCCGGCAAGCCTGCGGCCGGCCCGACTGCGGGCCATCAGTGGAGCGGGCGCCTCGACATCCCAAGGAGCGGTCCATGGATACCCTCGTCCTTATCCTCGTCACTTTCTTCGGCTATATCGCGGTTTACCACACCTACGGCAGATTTCTCAGCAGGAAGGTATTCAAGCTCGACCGCAATGCGCTGGTGCCATCGCGGGAGAAAGAGGACGGCAAGGATTTCGTTCCCACCCGCCGGGGAATCATTTTCGGCCACCACTATGCCTCGATTGCCGGGACCGGACCGATCGTGGGACCGGCGATCGGCATCATCTGGGGCTGGGTGCCGGCCCTGCTCTGGATCTTCCTCGGCGCGGTAATCATGGGCGGAATCCATGACCTGGGCGCGCTGGTAATCTCCCTGCGCAACCAGGGGCGGACTATCACGCCTTACCTGGACATTACCCTGATCGATTGTTCTGACATCATCAACGGTAAATGTATAGCCATAAAGTTCCGGCTTAAGAGGTCCTACAGTAAGGCTGAATAATCCAGTATCATTCCTTACCAGTGATTCTGAAGCGTTAAATCCTGCCTGCCACTCGCCCGAAACAGTGACTTTTTGAGCATCCTTCGTATATACCCTGAAGGTAACTTTATTGTCGGGAAGAATTTCAGGGGAGACTATTCTAGGAGGCATTCTGAAAGCTGGTCTGGCTGCTGGTGCAGCTGCCGGCCTGGCGGGTTCCTGAGCCATCGTGCCGGTAGTTATTAAAATCAAATATAAAATTGT
>JAZDIG010000580.1:0-29016 GCA_043805105.1 Candidatus Glassiibacteriota bacterium
CAAGGGAGGGTAAGAGAGTAATTTCATGACCAGATTCCGGCAATAGGTGTATGGCAGGCGCTGCACTTACCGGCGGAAATCTTGTTCTCCAGGACCTGGTAGCCGATCCTCTTCACCACCACCGCCTTGCACTTCGGGCAGCGGGTGGATTCGCTGGGATGGCCGGTCACGTTTCCGGCATAAACGTAATGCAGGCCGTGGCCGGAGGCAATCTCCAGGGCCTTTTCCAGCCGGGCGATAGGTGTCACCGGCAGGTTCTGCAGGCGGTACTGGGGATGGAAGCGGGTGAAGTGGACCGGGACGTCGGGGCCGAGGGTCTGGGCGATCCAGGCGCAGAGCTCGTCCAGCTCCAGCGGATCATCGTTGAGGGTGGGCACCATCAGGTAGACGATCTCCAGCCAGACGCCCTCGCTCTTGACGATCTTGATCGCATCCAGGACCGGTTTCAGCTCCCCGGCGCAGACCTCCCGGTAGTACTTCTCCCGGAAACTCTTCAGGTCGATCTTGATCGCGTCCAGCACCTTGCACAGCTTGCGCAACGGTTCTTCCAGGATGTAGCCGTTGGAGACCATCACGCTGCGCACTCCCCGAGCTCGGCAGGCCACCGAGCTATCATACATATATTCCCAGAACACCACCGGCTCGGTGTAGGTATAGGCCACCACCGGGACGCTGCTCTGCACTGCGTACTCCGCCACCGATTCGGGGGGAAGATACCAGGCCTCCACCTGCTCGGGCCGCACCTGGCTGATCTCCCAGTTCTGGCAGAAGGCGCAGTCCATGTTGCAGCCGGCGGTGGCGATGGAGAAGGCCCGGGACCCGGGCATGAAATGGAACAGCGGCTTTTTTTCTATGGGATCTGTATTGGCCGAACAGGGGGCGGCGTAGACGTGAGTGTAGTAAGTACCGCCGCGGTTTTCGCGCACGCCGCAGTAGCCGCGCTCCAGGTCATCCACCCGGCATTTCTTGGGGCAGAGCTGGCATTCGATCCGTCCGGCATCCTGGGCCTTCCACCACTGGGCTTCCACCGCTGGAATAGTATCTCCCGGCCGGCGCACTGCTACGCTTTGGCCGCGAGCCTCGCTCGCCAGCGCCAGGGTAGCCAGGCAGGCTCCCCGGCAGAAAAAATCTCGACGGCTATAGGCCAAAAGGCCTCCCTAAAGCGATTGAGTGGAATTTCTTCCGCCCTGTTGCCTATTCGGGAATAATCAGCTCAGTCAATGCTCGTGATGCGCCCCGCTCCCGCCCTCCTGGCCGTGCTCGTGACCCGCGGCGCCAGTCATCTGGCCGTGCAGCCCCTCGACGAAATGCACGTAATCCACGTAGGCCGCGACGAATTCACGGCCTTGGGCCACACTCTCCTCCGCGTGCTTTTTTGCCTCTAAAACTTTGGTAAACCGGCTGCGGATTCCCTGTTCAACCTCCGCGGCCAGCATTTTCACCAGCTCGTCCACGCTGCCGGCCTCGAGCGCCCGGTCCGCCTCGACAATCTCCCGCTCCATGGGATAACCTGCCGGCTTGATCCCTTCGTAAGGCGCGCCCTCGCCGGCGCGGTGCAGCCGCACCAGGGTCTCGAAGAAATACATGTCCGCCATTTTCCGCGCCTCCAGGCCTCCCTTTCGCACCGCGAGCGCCCTGGCGAAGGCCTCCCGGATTTCCTGTTCGTCCGCTTCGCGTATCCACTTGAGCACCGGAGTGACATCGCCTTTTTCCAGGGCGGTCCGGGCCGCAGCCACTACCGGGCCGTCCAGGGTGTCGCAGTGGGCGAAAATAAAGTTCGGCAACAGGAACAGCGCAGTCAGGATGACAAACAGTCCACCGGCAAAATGTCCGGTCGCGGTTATCATTGCGGCTCCTCCTTTCAGCAGGCCACTTCATCGATTGCGGCCAGTTCCGCCCGGCCGAGCCGGTGGTTACTGTCTGCCGCCGTCATAATGTAAGTCGGCTCCCGGCCGGCATCCTTCAGGCTCCCCAGGCCCTTTTCAGTGCGCTTCTGCTCGATCATCCGCCAGCCCACGCGGTCAAGGGCCACCGGATCGGTGGAGGCGAGCAGCAGGCCGGCCGGCCAGCTCCACTGCGGCTTGAACGGCGGCCCGCCCTCGTACTGGGCGGTAAAAGCCTCCACGATCGTGAGCACGTTCTTCTGCCGGATAAGCGGTATCCGGTTGAGATCGGCCACGTAGGGGTCGCCGCGATTGAGATGGTACTTGTTGGGATTGTGCACCGCGCCGTAGTAGTTCTTCATCCCCACCGACAGCCCGACTATGCCGTGGTCTTTCAGCACCGGCAGGTTGATCAGCACGTCGGCACTGTCCGCCACCACGTTGGACACCAGGCTGCCCACTATACCCTCCACCACCAGGTCGCGGGTATAACCCGCGCGGTCGTTACCCAGGCACTGCACCCGGCCGGAGGTGGTTAATTCGAAGCCGGCGGCGCTGAGGTCGCGGTCGGAGCGCTCCCAGACGATTATCCGGCCGACCGCCGGGACGCTGTCTACGATCTGGCGGCAGAGCGCATCGACGAACTGAGGGGAGCTGGCTACGCCCCGGCCGGCCAGGCAGTTGGGCTTGAGGCCCACGGTACGGGCATTGCCCAGGATTTTCTTCCAGGCCTCCGCTCGGCTGGCAGTGCCGGTCAGCTCGCGGACCAGCCTCTCCAGCATAGCGCCGGCCGCCTGGACGTCCGGAGGCCGGCCGATCTTATCGTAGGCCGGGTCCCGCACTATAAATACGCGCGATTTCCCGCCCGTCGCTTCCTTCGCCCCTCTCGCGCTTGCAAAGACGCCGGAGGCCAGCCAGGCGGCTCCGGCGCCGATAAATCTTCGTCGCCTCATCCATACCCGCTCTTTCGATGTTCACCTTCAGCGGTAGATAATCCCGGCCGTATAACCCACCACCCGGGTATAGTTTCCGGAAATATCGCCGCTGGTGGCGTAATACAGGTTTTCCGCTCTGGTCGCACCCATTTCCCTGGCGGCGTACATCGCCGCGGCCACCGGCCCCGCGCCGCAGGCCTCGCACTTGTGCGCCTCGATGTCGTCCAGCAGGCCGTCCGGGTCGAATGCGCCGATGTGGCCGATCACTATTTTGTCGAGCGAGCCGGCGAAGTTCTGGTCGTGGAAGTGGCTCAGGTCGGTGGAAGCCACCACCAGCGCGTTGCGGCCGGCGAGCACCCGGGCGAGGGCCCGGCCGAGCTCCCGGCAGGAGCTGCGGCTCTGGCTGCCCATCACGATCGGAACGAGCTTGAATTCCCCGAGCACAGTCTGCAGGAACGGGATGTGCACCTCCAGGGCGTGCTCCTCGCTGTGCAGGTGACCTTCGCCGCTGGCCTTGACACTCTTTTCCCCGGCCCCGATTAGCTCCTCAACCAGAGAATGATCCACCGGCACGCTGCCCAGGGGAGTTTCATAGGCATTGCCGTTGAAAATGCTGCTGAAGTCGAATGACTCCCGGTGCGATGGTGAAATAACCACCACCGATTCATAGGCTTTTCCCTGGACCTGCCGATAGGCATGGGCCGCCACCGGGCCCGAGTACATGTAGCCGGCGTGCGGCGCCACCAGCGCCACGATGTCTTTATCAGACCGGTCCACCATAACCTGCGCCAGGTAGGACTTGATATCCACCTTGAGCTCTTCGGTATCTGCAGGGTAAAATGTACCGGCAACGGCCGGCTTTCTGACTGCAAGGCCTTTTTCCATCGACGGTCGCCTCCAGCGGGGGAAAAGGTGAGGGGGAACGGAAGCGGGTTTCGGCTGTCGAGAATAAATGGCGAAACTCGTTAATTTATAATAGAATCGCCCATTCCTAAAATCAAGTGGAGACTGTCGGTACAGGTAAAACGGATTAATTCCGGGAAGGCGGCCTCAGACTTTCAGCCGGCCTGGATTGGCTGCGGTTTCAGCTTGTCCGGGGCTGCCCTGGCGACCAGCGCGCGGGCGGTGATCTCCGCCGGATCGATCAGCAGGACTTCTCCGATTCTGGCTTCCGGCAAGGCGAGAGGGAGTTCGGTGCAGCCCAGAATGACCGCGGCCGCGCCCCCGGCCGCCAGGCTGTTCACCGCCGCCAGGCAGTCGGTGCGGGCCCTGGCGGTGACCGGGTTGGAGCGAGCCTTGATCCCCCAGTCGCGGTCGTATATCGCCCGGTGCACCAGTCCGGTCACTTTCTCCTGCGGCAGCAGCAGGTCTATCGCGCCGAATTCCGACCGGCGCAGCTTATCGTAGACTCCGGTCCGGATCGTGCCCTCGGTGGCCAACAGCCCCACCCTGACTGAAGACAAGCCGGTGGCGGCGAAAAGCCTGCGGAGGTAGGCCCCGGTTTCTTCGATCATGTCCACCAGCTCGATCCCGGCTCCCCGGGCGGCCAGGGCCTGCCTGACCGGAGTAATAATCTTTTCGCTGTGGGCGGTGTTGCAGGCGATGGCCGCGACCGTGGCCCCGGCCCGTTCGAGGGCATCCAGAGCGTGCAGGAGACCTGTGGCCGGATCCTCTCCCTCCCCCTGCAACAGCCAGCCGGTCCGGTCGGCGACCCGGCCGCCGGTGGAATAGAGCAGGACTTCGAGGTGGTCCTGATCGGTGCCGTCGGTCAGGGTGTTGTCGAAAATCTTGCGGTTGAGGTCGAGCCCGGCGTAGGGCCCCACCCCGCCCACGATACCGATAACCGGAGCGTTTCTTTTCGCCATCGGACAGAGCCTCAGTGATGCAGTTCGAGAACGTCGCCGTCGGACAGTACTTCGTCCCGGTGGACCATCTGGCCCTCGTATTTGCTTTCGCTCCAGATGCGGGCGAATTTAAACTGTTCGGCCAGCTCCCGGTGTACCGTCCGGGCGAAGTCCAGCACCGTGCTGCCGGCGGGAATCACAAAGGGTTCGGCCAGGTCGGGCTGATGGCCGGGCGCCTTGGCATAGACCCGGATAACCCGCAGCATTTCCCAGAGTTTGTCCCGGAAAGGCTCGATACCGTAACCGGTTTCCGCGGACACGGGCAGGATTTCCTGTTCAGGGTCCACCAGTTCCCGGAACACCTCGAAATCTTCCCTGGCATCCCCGCCGTCCACTTTGTTGCAGACCACAATCAGCGGCCGGTAGACAGCTCCGGGCACCTGTTCCTGCTCCGGGACCTCCCCGGCACGTCCTGCCAGAAGCTTTCGCTCCCGCAGGTGCGCCAGGGTGAATTCGAGCTGGCCGATCGGGTCGGCGGTAATATCCACCACGGCCACGACCGAATCGGCGGCTTTGAGCAGGTCCACCACCCAGTGCTCCTCGAATTCCAGGGAAACCGGCGGCAGGTCCACCAGCTGCACCCGGACGTCCCGCCAGGGCATCATCGCCGCCTGGGGTGCGCGGGTGGTGAACGGGTAAGGGGCCACTTCCTGGGTGGCATTGGTAAGTCGGTTAACCAGGGCCGATTTGCCGGTGTTGGGCAGGCCGGCCAGGGCCACCTGGCCCGCCCCCTCCTTACTGATCCGGCAGGAATGCCCCTTGCGGGAGGAGGCGGCCGCCTCGTGTTGCTCCTGCTCTTTCAGCCTGGACAGCCGCCTGCGCAGGTCTCCCTGAAGGTGGTTCGTGCCCTTGTGCTTGGGGATCACCCGGAGCATTTCTTCCAGGCAGGCGATCTTTTCTTCGATGGTTCTGGCTTCCTTGAACGCCTTTTCGGCGGCAAGGTACTGAGGTGTCAGGTTGGCTGGCATGGGTCATCCGGCGGAGAGGGGTTCAACCGGTACGGTGCTGTTCGAGCTGTTCGACTACCTCCGGGCCGACTCCGCAGGTGCCGATCTGCCGCCCCTTCTCGATTGATTGAAAATACCGGCCGTGGTAGTCGGTACCGCCGGTGGGCACCAGGCCGAAGTTCCGGCAGAGCTGGGCGAGCTTTTCCCGCTGGGCCGGATCGTGTTTGGGAGTGACGACTTCCAGGCCGGCCAGGCCCAGAGCTACCAGCTTTTCGAGCTCGGCCTCCTCCACATCCCCGAACTGGAAGGGATGCGCCCAGACCGGCACTCCCCCGGCCCCGCGGATCATCCGAATGGCGCCGGCCGTATCAGTAAACGGCCGCGTGGCCGCGAACTCACGGAAGAAGTTGACCATGTAATCCGGGTCGCCGAACAGCGCCACCGCCTCCTGGCTGTCAAATTGTCCGGCGGTCAGGTCGCCGCGGCGATGCAGGAGGTCCAGCAGGTGGCTCATGTTGGGGATGCCCTCGCCGCTGCGCTCGGCCAGCTCCTGCTCCGAAACCGTGATCCCCCGCGGCCGCAGCCTCTCCAGCACACCGCACATGTGCGCCCGTGAAAGTCTGCGCAGGCTCTCCAGGTAACGGTAAAGCTCGCAATCGTCCGGCTGGAGGAAATAACCCAGGACGTGGCGGCGCTCACTCGTGGTCAGTTCGATCCCCGGGATCACCCTCAGCCCGGCTTTCTCTCCAGCCTCGACTGCCTTCCGGTTGGAGGCCGCGCAGTCGTGGTCAGTGACCGCGATCACCTGCATCCTACGGCCGACCGCCAGGTCCACCACCTCCCCGGCGGTATACCCGCCATCGGAGGCGACTGTATGTATGTGAAGATCGCAGAAGAAGTTCGGCGAATCCATCAGTTGCGAAATCCTTTGTATCTCCGGTTGATTTTTGTTATTATATGCCCCTGACCTTTCCCTGTCAACGAACTCCGGAGGACTCGCGGCCAGCGTAACCGGCAACCGGACATCGACGTTTCTCTAAGAGAGTTTGATTGCGCATTCTCTTTTCACCGACTGGATCCCGCGGAAAATGGAAAACAGGTTCAGGGAAAAGCTCGAAAAAGCCGACCAGTTCGCGATCAGCGTGGAGCTGGTGCCCACGCGCGGCCTGATGCGCAAGGACTTCGCGGAGCTGATCGCCCTTTCCGAGAAAGCGCTGGCTTACGGCAAAATCGACGCCCTGAGCCTGACCGACAATCCCGGGGGCAATCCGCGCCTGGCCCCGGACGTGCTGGGTCTGGACATCCTGTACCGCGGGATGAGCCCGCTGGTGCACCTGACCTGCAAGGACCTCAACCGTAACGGCCTGGAAAGCCGCGCCTTCCAGCTCAACCGGATGGGTATCGAAAACGTGCTGGCCCTGACCGGCGACTACCCGGTGGATGGTTTCCAGGGCGTGGCCCGGCCCTCGTTCGACATCGATTCGGTGGGCCTGGTGAAGATGCTGGCCGAAATGAACCGGGGCCTGGAGATACCGCTTGCCAAGCCAGGCAAGTTCCAGACCCTGGAGCCCACCAACTTCTTTATCGGGGCGAGTGTCAGTCCGTTCAAGCAGGACCGCCACGAACTGCTGGGCCAGTACCTCAAGCTCGAAAAAAAAGTTGGAAACGGCGCGTCCTTCATCATCACCCAGCTCGGCTACGACACGCGCAAGTTCGATGAGCTGCTGCGTTTCGTGAAAGCCGCCGGCCTGGCCGTTCCCCTGATCGGTAACGTCTACGTCCCGCACCGTATCGTCTCCCGGGTGATGAACCAGAACCAAGTGCCCGGCTGCGTGGTCACCGACCGGATGCTGGAGTGGGTCAACCGGCAGGCGGAGTCCCCGGACAAAGGGAAGGCCGCCTTCCTCGAATTCGCCGGCCGGCAGGTGGCGGTCCTGAGGGGCCTGGGTTACCGCGGCGCACACATCGGTGGGTTCGGGCTGAGCTTCGAGGACATGCGGAAAGTTATCGACTTCGCCGAACAGGCGGCCGGCGACTGGAAAAGCTTCGTCAAGGACATCCTCTACCCGCAGGACAACGAGTACTACTACTTCAAGGCTGATCCCGAAACCGGATTGTCCAGCGACCTGCCCTCCGGCTCCGGCGACCGCAAGCAACTGGGCCCGCGGGTCGAGTTCGAGCTGATGAAGTACGTGCACCGCACCTTCTTCGAACCCGGCACTGCCGGATTCAGGATCGCCAAGGAAGTGTGCAGCTGCGTGGACAAGTCCGAGCAGGCCAGCGAGGTGTTCAACAAGGTGGAAAAGGCGGTCAAGTTCCTGGTCAACAGCTGCGAGGGCTGCGGCGACTGCAGCCTGGCCGAGCTGGCTTTCCTCTGCCCGGAATCGGGTTGCCCCAAGTACCTGCGCAACGGCCCCTGCGGGGGCAGCTTCCAGGGAATCTGCGAGCGGGGCGACCGGAAATGCTACTGGAAGCGGGTGGTCAAGCGCCTGGACCGGGACGGCGAGCTGGACAAGATACGGGACGCCGAGACGGTCTACCGCAACGCCGACCTGAAAGACACTTCTTCCTGGATAAATTACTACCTGGGCCGGGACCACTCCGCCAGGGCGGCCGCCAGGAAAGAGACGAAAAAAGAGTAGGAATACAACCAAGGGGAGTTTCTGGGATCTGATTTATTTATAGAAGCCTGTTATTCCCGTGATTGCTTCGGAATCTTTATATATTCAGCTTCAAAGCCGCAATCAGTCGGATTTGCTCGAATATTCCATCTGGCGTCTTCATCGCAAAATTCCTAAAATAATCTCGTCGCCCCCCCCACATTTCATTAAACGTTTAAAAGAATAAAGACTGCTTCAGATTGAGAAATTGAAGCCACTATTGCAGAATTGTGTAGAAATTCTCGCCCTCTTGCTCTCAGATACGAATTTGACTTTACAGTAAAATAGTCTTAGGATTATTTAAGAGAATAGAATTTCGGCACACTTGCAGGGCCCACCCCCAGAAGACTGATCTCAGACTCAAGCACTTATCTCATCTGCCCGCGTATCAGCTTAACCTGGGGGAGTGGTGTTTATTTGGAATAAAAAGGAGATCTACCATGTTTGCACTTTTGATCACATCTCAACAGAAAATCGAGACGCTGAACGATGCTATTAAGACTTTTGAGACGAAAGTTGTTACTGCGGTAAAAATACACAAGGGATTCAGAGCGATCTATCTCCTGACCGATCATAAAACAGGTAAAACTATTTCCTTAAGTCTGTGGGACAGCAAAAATGATGCTTATGACAATGAACAGAGCGGATATTATCAGGCACAAATGGATGAATTCAAAGGATTTTCCACAGCGTCCTCTGTCTTCGAAGGATATGAAGTCAGTGTTCAAGGTTAAAACGTATGCCTATGCAACATTTCGAGTATTCTTAAGAATTCACATTCTCTGAGTTAAGTTTGATTCAAAGGAATAATTTGACCATCGAAATCACGGTCAGACGTCGCTGAAATCGATTTTGTGCAGGATCAGAAATGGCAGGAATCCGCAGAGGCTGGAGATCACGAACAACCAGGTAAGCCCCGCCCACTCCATCACATAGCCACCGGTCAAGATTTTAGAATTGTCCATCAGATTTTTCACGGTCACCGCCACCGCGAAAGCGAAAGTTTCGATCCCCCTGATCTTGCACATCGCCGCGGCCACGGTCAGAAGCACGATACTGGTATAAGCGTTGAAAAATCCCGCACAGAAATAGATCAGCGCCCCATTCCACTCCGCTATCGCCAGGCAGGAAATCTCCGCCAGGGACCAGCCGACCAGGGAGAGGATGAACATAATTTTAATCCCCATCTTCAACCGCAACAGCGGAAAGGTCAGAATCCCAGCCATGATGCCGAGATAATAGACGGCAGTGATCCGGCCGAGGAATTCGCCGCTGAAACGTTGCTGGAGGATCGGCTCGTAGTAGGTGGAGGTATCCACGCCCACGGCGAAAAGAAACATCAGCACCAGGAGCCAGCCGAATGCCGGGTTGACGAGCTGGCTGAATTTTTCGTCGAAAGACACTCTTTCGGCGGGACCGGTTGCGAGCTCTCCGCCCGCGTTCCCGGCCGGTTCTACGTTGCGGTAGATCAATACCGGAACCAGCGCCGCCAGGCTCAGCACGGAAAAAATGTAATAGATCTGGACGAACGCCGCCGCCCCCAGGTCGATCCGGGCGCCGGCCAGGATCGAGCAGAGCATGCCGCCCCCGAAACGGCAGCCGTAAACCAGGCTCTGGATGAAGCTGCGGTTACGTTTCGTGCTCACCTCGACAATCATGCCATCGATCAGCACGTCCAGGCAGGCAATGGCCACCACCTTAAGGCTCACGCCCAGGGTGAGCAGCATCTGACTCTGCGCGCCGGCAATAACCGCCCAGCCGCCGGCCGAGGCGAGCAGCCCGAAGATGAAAACGGCCCGGCGGTTGAAACCGCGCCAGAAGTTGGCCGCCAGACCGATCAGGGGCTTGAGGATAATGAACCAGAGACCGCCGAGAAAAAGAATCTGGCCGATCTGGGAGGGTTCGAGATGGAGGACATTGCGTAGGTAAACGTTAAGGATGAAGGGGACTTCGGTGACCCCCTCCACCAGATAGATTATGGCGAAGAGCAGGTAAAGTCGATACATCGGCGCCAATGCGGTCTGACGACTCAGATGATCACGCCCCGTTCGCTACGGGCGATAAAATCACAGAACAATTTGATTTCAGGCAACTGTTTGAGTTCGGTGCGGGCGTGTTCGAGCGCCTGGCTGATATTATACTGGCTGCGGAAGAAAATCTTGTAGGCGCGCTTCAGTTCCTGCCTTACCTCCTCGCTGAATCCCTTGCGCTGAAGGCCCACGGTGTTGAGCCCGTTGAGCATGATCGGGTTTCCCACCGCCATGATGTAAGGCGGCACATCCTTGGGTACCCGGCTGCCCCCGCCGATGAAGCTGTAGGGACCCACTTGGACGAACTGGTGGATACAGGTGACCCCGCTCACGGTAGCGTGGTCGCCGATGGTGACGTGCCCGGCCATGTTGACCGCGTTGGAGAGGATCACGTTGTTGCCCAGCACACAGTCGTGGGCCACGTGGGTATAGGCCATCAGGAAACAGTCGTCGCCCACGCGTGTGGTGCCGCCCTCGGTGGTAGCCCGGTTGAGGGTAGCGAACTCACGGATCATGGTGCGGTCGCCGATCTGGAGATAGGTGATCTGGTCCTTGAACTTGAGGTCCTGGCTGTCCGCGCCCAGCGAGGCGCTTTTCCAGATCTTGCAGTCACGGCCGATAATTGTGTTTTTTTCGATCAGTACGTGGGGACCGATTCGAGTCCCGGAGCCGATCCTGACGTTAGGGCCGATAATCGTATACGGTCCGACTTCCACTTCTTCCGCCAGCTCCGCGCTCTTGTCGATAATCGCGGTGGAGTGAATCGCCAATTCAAGATACCTTCTTTCTTGCCTGATATACCTCCGGCCTGTTCATCCGACTCAGGCGGCCACGCTTCCCGTTCAAACGTTCTGTTCGGGCAGACGGTCCCTGTCCATGACCATGGCGGTCATCTCCGCCTCGGCCACCAGTTCTCCATCCACGTAGCCGCAGCCCTTCATTTTGCAGATTTTGTGCCTGAACTTGACCATTTCCAGCACCATCCGCAACTGGTCTCCCGGGAAGACCGGCTTGCGGAACTTGATTTTATCCAGGCTCATGAAGTAGACCACCTTGTTCTCCGGCTCGGGCACGCTGTTCATCAGGAGCAGTCCGCCGGTCTGGCCCATCGCCTCCACGATCAGCACACCCGGCATAATCGGGTGGCCGGGAAAGTGGCCCTGAAAAAACCATTCGTTCATGGAGACGTTCTTGATCCCGACCACCCGCTTTTCCGCCTCGAATTCGGCGATCCGGTCTACCATCAGAAACGGATAGCGGTGCGGGATCTTGTTCATGATCTGGTTGATTCCCATCACGATCCGGCGGGCGGAAACTTTTACCTCGGCTTCCCCGGCTTTCCGCCTGCGCTCCCGGCCGGTCTTGATATGCCCGCCGTTGTTTTCGAGGTGTTCCCGGATCTTGCGCACCAGGTTGACGTTCGAGGCGTGGCCGCTTTTGAAGCTGATAATGTGGGCGCGCATGGGCATTCCCAGCAGCTGGATGTCGCCCAGCAGGTCGAGAATCTTATGGCGGACCGGTTCCTTGTCCGAGCGGAGCGGATCGGGATTCAGCATCCTGTCCTCACCGAACACCACCGCGTTTTCCAGGCTGCCGCCCTTGATCAGGCCGTGGCTCTTCAGCTCCTCCACTTCGTCCAGGAAGGCAAATGTACGCGCCTGCGCGATATACTTGCGGAAAGTTTCGGAATTGATATCGATGGATTCGAACTGGCAGCCGACCAGCGGATTCTGATATTCGATATGGAAGCTGATTTTCAGCCTGTCGTTGGGCAGGACGAGAAAATGGACGCCGTCCTCTTCGTAGCTGAGCGGGACGGTGAGCACGGCTTCCTTGCGTTCGGCTCTCTGCTCCACCAGGCCGGCCTTGAGGATAGCCTGCACGATCGGGTTCGAACTGCCGTCGCACGCCGGGATTTCGCTCCCCTCGATCTCCACCAGCACGTTGTCCAGCCCGGTGCCGGCCAGGGCCGCCAGCAAGTGCTCGACCGTGTGAATCTTCACTCCGCCCTTACCGATCGTGGTACCGCGCAACACGCTGTCCACGTAATCCACCAGAGCCGGGATGCGGGGCCGCGAAGCGATATCGGTCCTCTCGAAAATCACGCCCGTGTTTTCCTCGGCTGGCTTGAGCGTGACATGCACTACCTCCCCGGTATGCAGACCGATACCCGAAAAGCTGGCCGGGCGGGCAATGGTTTTCTGCCTCATGATTTAATCCATACCCTTCTTCTGTAATTTCAACTTGATGTTCTGCCTTGCAGCCGGGGCTGTTCCCGGTGAAAGCTCCGGCTGTCCACAGCCACCCCGCCTCACCCCAGCTTGTCTTCCAGCGCTTCGACCCTGGACAACAGCTCCTTGATCTGCTTGAACAGTTTGGGCAGGCGCGACATGGAGGCTTGCGATCTGAGCGCCTCGCTGTGCGGCCGGGCCGGATAGCCGGAAATCTCGATGCCGGCCGGTACCGACTTGGTCACTCCGGCCTGGGCTCCCACCTTCACCTTGTCGCCGATATTCAGATGGCCGCCGATTCCGGCCTGGCCGGCCAGGATCACCGAGCTGCCCACTTTGGTTGAG
This sequence comes from Candidatus Glassiibacteriota bacterium, assembly GCA_043805105.1. Classification (GTDB taxonomy): domain Bacteria; phylum Gemmatimonadota; class Glassbacteria; order GWA2-58-10; family GWA2-58-10; genus JAZDIG01. The sequence continues at coordinate 12,936 of JAZDIG010000580.1, forward strand.
CCCGAAATACCGACCTGGGCGACCACCAGCGTGTTGTCGCCGATTTCCACGTTGTGGGCGATGTGTACGAGGTTATCGCACTTGACGCCGTTGCCGATCCTGGTGGGTGAAAGCGTCCCGCGGTCGATAGTGGTGTTGGCGCCGATTTCCACATCGTCGCCCACTATCAGCCCGCTTACCTGCGGGATTTTCTGTTGTACGCCCCGGTTGTCGCAGACAAAGCCGAACCCGTCACCACCCAGCACACTCCCGCTCTGCAGCAGGCAGCGCTTACCCACCTGCACGTCGTTCAGCACGATCGCGCCGGGCATCACGCGGGTCTTGTCTCCGATTACGGCCCGTTCACCGACATAGCTGCGCCCCTGCAAGATAACATCGTTGCCGATCCGGCTGCCGGCGCCGACTACCGCCAGCGGTCCGATGTAGACGCGCTCCCCGATCTCGGCGGTCGGGTCTACCACGGCGGTCGGGTGAATACTGGGCGCAAAGCTGTCTTTCTGCGGATGGAACAGCTCCACGGTGAACAGGAAACTGAGGTAGGGATTAGTGACCACCAGATAGTTCTTGTTGTCCGGCACAGCGCCGTTCCCTTCGCCCACGATCACCGCAGTGGCCCTGGTGGTGGCGACCCGGTTGTAGTACTTGCGGTTGGCGACGAACGAAATCTCCCCTACCTTCGCCTCTTCCAGGCCGGCCACGCCGGTAATGATCACGTTCGGGTCGCCTTTGACCCGGCCGTTGATTTTTTCTGCAATTTCCCCTAAACTGTATTTAGGCAACTTGAAACCCCTGGATGTTATCGCGCGCCTTCGGTTTCGATATGGAGCGCTTCCATTACCTGTTTAGTGTAATTATTGTCCTGGTCGACGTACAACAGTATCGAGGAATCGAAAACCATCAGCATCTGCAGCGATTCGCAGACTTCGGAAAGCGAGAGGTCGACTCTTTCGAGGATCGACTGCGTAAGCTCGGCGTTTCGCCGCTTCAATACTCCGGTGTTGCCATAAATCTCGTGGTAGAAAGCGACCACCTCTTTCTTTTTCTTTTCGAGCGACGTTTCGAGTCTGGACACCGCGGCGGCCAGCTTAAGCGTATCTCTCGGCTCCCCTTCGCCTCCGGCCGTGTTTTTCCGGGCCTCCTCGCCGGTTTTCGAACCCGCCGTCCGGGCCAGTGAGTCTGCCTTGATCAATTCGGTCCGGGCGGCGGTCAGCGTGTCGGTGGCCGCCTTCAGCGAATCCAGATATATCTTGAGTTCCTGCTGCTTATCCTGGAACTTTTTGTCCCAGAGGGCGGTTTCCTGATCGAGTACTTTCTGCAATTCCGCCCGCGCCGGCAACTTCTCGATTATCTTATCCTGCTCGACGAAACCCAGCTTGATCTGCTGGGCCGTGAGATTAGCTGCCATAAAAAATGGAACTGTTAAAAATACTAATAAAAGTCTCATATGGGAAGCATTTTTTAGGTAAACCTACCTTTTTGGAGTTCCTCCGGCTGGAGTCACTTCCACGCCTGCTTTGAGGATTTTGACCACCTCATCGGTCAAGTCGAGTTCCTGTTTGGCGTAAAGCAGGCCCTGGGCGTTGAAGATCATCGTATAGTTGTCGCGCTTCCCCAGAATCTCGATCGCCCGGTTGATCTTGTCGTAAATCGGAGTCAGCAGCTCGAACCTGCGCTGCTCGGCCTTTCCGCCCTGAGCGAAGATGTCCTGATAGAACTTGGTCGCTTCCTGGCGCTTGTTAAGGATTTCATCCTGCTTTTCGCGCTTCTTTTCCGGGCTGAACAACATCGCCCGCTGTTCGAACTCTTCTTCGAGCGTGGAGATCTGCTTTTCGTAATCCTGAACCTGAGACTGCCAGCTTTGCACCTCTTTTTCGTAGGTCTTGTTGGCGTCATCCAGCTCGGGGAAATTCTGCGCCAGCCGTTCCACCTGAACGAATCCGATCTTAATCTCCTGGGCGGTTGCCATCGAGGCCAGGCATAGCCCTATCGCCATCAGAATGGATAGTATACGCAAAAGACTACCTCCTTGAAGGTGAAACCACGTTGGTCGGTTTTCCCACGTCGATCCATGCGGGCAAGGCTTTTGCCCGCCGGTTTTTTAGACTACTAATTTGGCTAAACTCGCTCTAACATTCAATGTTTTTGTCAGTAAAAGCGGCCGAAACGGAAGTGCGGGACCCACTTGCCCCTGGTGGGATTACCCAGTGCGTCGGTCTGGTCGAAACCGTAGCCGAGCTCCAGGCCCAGGGGTCCCATGGGTGTTTCCAGCCTCACGCCGAAACCGGCACTGCGCCTCAAATGGCTCAGGTCCATGTCCCCGAGATCGCGCCAAACGTTTCCCGCCTCGGCGAACAGCACGCCGTAAACCTGGTCGGTGAACTTTATCTCCTCCTCGGCTGTAATTACGAAGTAAGTTCTGCCGCGGGCATAATACCGCCCGTCGACTCCCACGGTGCGATCATCGTAGCCGCGAAAGTGGATGTCGGTATCGCGCCCGTAGCCCGTGCCTCCAAGGATGTAAAGCTCGCGCGGATCCAACAGCGGGCTGCTGCTTCCGCCGAAACGGCCCAGGGAGCCGGACTGCATCTTCAGGCCCAGCACGCAACGTTCGCTGCCGGTAGGCACGTACCAGCTCGATTTGAGCTCGTACTTCTGGTAGCCGATGTTGCCGCCGAACGGTCCGCCGCTGAATTCGGCGGTGGCGGAGTTCTGGGTGCCGCCCATCGGGTGCGAGTAGTTGATCCGGGTGTCGCGGTCGATGGTCAAGGTGATCTTGCTCGAAGTCTGCGGGTAATCCTTGAGGTTGGCGCCGGTGTAAAGAGCGACCAGGGCGCTGTCGCCCCGGAGGTCGATCGACATCAGCGAGTAGCCGACATAGAAGCGGGTGAAATCGAACATTGGCAGCGGGAAGCCGAGCCTGGTGTAGAAACCCTTGTAGCGGTCCTCGAACGGGTCGTTGCGCAGACGCTGCCGCATGTGGAAAATTCCCACGTCGAACGACATCATGGTATGGAGGAAATAGGGATCGGTATAGCCCAGATCGATATTTGTCATCCGCGTGCCGAACTCGAAGCGCAACTGCACGCTCTTGCCCCGGCCGAACAGATTGCTCTGGGTCAGGTCCAGGAAGCCGGTCATGCCGTAGCCGCCGCCGATACCGGCGCCGAAGTTGGCGCTGCCGGTGCGTTTCTCCTTGACCTTGAACACCAGGTCCACTTCGTTGGTCTCCTCCACCGGCCGCGGCTCGATCCCGATATCCTGTTCGAAGAAACCCGTGTTGACCAGGCTCTGGTAGCTGAGTTTGACCAGCGGCTGACGAAACAGATCGCCCGGGTAGAGGTTGATCCGTCGGCGGATGACGTCCTCGAAAGTGCTCTCGTTACCCTGGATGATTATCTTTCGCACCGTGGCCGGCTCGCCTTCCCGGATCACCAGGTTGATGTTGATCAGGCTGTCCTTGAATTCCTGCATCGGCTGAGGCTGCATGTAGATGTAGCCCTCGTCGCCGTATAATTCACCGATCGCCTTGAGGCTGGCGTCGAACTTCTCCTGGTTGAACACCGTGCCCTCTTCCAGCTTGAGCGTACCCATGATCGCTTCGTCCGGGAAGTGGGAGTTGCCGCTCACGGTAATGCCGCCGACGTAATACTGCCTTCCTTCGTCCAGGGCGATGTGGAGGGTGACGTCCCGGCTTTTGCCCTTGAACTCCATGCTGTGGTTAAGGACCTGGAGGTTGACGAAGCCGTTTTTGGCGTAAAAGTCCGGCAGTTTTTCAGTCAGGTCCTTCTGGAACTTCTCCTCATCGTAGTTCCCCCGCCGCCAGAACCGCAGCCAGCTTTTCTTTTTGATGGCGAGCACCCCGCTCAGCTTGTCACTCTTGAACGCAGAGTTGCCTGTGAATTCGACCCCGGTAATCCTGACCTTCTGGCCTTCGGTGATTTGGAGATCGATTTCGATTCGACCGGCCTGCGCGCCCTGATTGGTCTTGGTTTCCACCTGCGTGTTGTAATAGCCCTTCTTGCGGTAGAGATCGACGATCTTGTTGATCGACCCCTGAATCTTGGAGGGCGAATAGAGGCCGCCCACGCGCAGGTCGATCTCGGTCTTGATGTCCGCTTCCTTGATTTTCTTGTTTCCGGAGATGGTCAGGCGGGAAATGACCGGGGCCTCCACGACGCGGATCGTGAGCTTGATCCCGCCGGTCGCTTCCTCGGCGAGGATGTCGATGTCGGTATAAAGCTCAGTCTGCCAGAGATTCTGGATGGCCCGGCGGACGATGAAGACGCTGTAATCGTCTCCGACGTTGATCTGCGCCGCGCTCAGTACCCGGCGCACCGCCACGCGGTCGTTACCCTCCACGGCGACTTCCACGATCTTGGCGTTCGTCTGGAGCTGGGCCGGCACCTGGGCCTCGAGAGGTCCCGGAAGCCAGTCGAGCGTCAACAGGCAGAAAAGGACCGCCGGCAGGACCAGGGAAAAACCCGCTAACTCTCTCAGCTTTTCAGTCATATTCGGGCAGAGCATCGGTCTGGATACCAGGGGAGAACAGAGAGGCCGTCTACCGGCCGTTTAATTACCATTCGGCCCTGATGCTCGAGTCGGCCATACACCCAGAAACATCAGGGCCAGGATCGCGTGCTTTTTCGATTTATTTCAGTACCGCTCGCGCGGGGCTCTCAATTTTCCTTGGCTTCCACTTTTTCATGACTGGTGGAAGACTGGCCCACGGTAAAGTCGAGAACGTCCTCTTTGGCAGTGATCAGGATCGTATCACCCGGCTTGAATTCGTTGTTAAGGAAATGCTCGGAAAGCGAATCCTCCAGGTAGCGTTGTACGGCCCGGCGCAGGGGCCTGGCGCCGTATTCCAGGCTGTAGCCTTTTTCCGCCAGGAATTTCTTAGCCGCCTCGTTCAACTCGATTTTGAAATTGCGTTCGGCAAGCCGGTGCTGGAGCTCGGCCACGAAGATGTCGACGATCTTCATGATGTCTTCGAGCGAAAGCTGGTGGAAAACGATCGTTTCATCCACGCGGTTGAGGAATTCAGGATTGAAGACCCGGCCGATCTCTCCCTTGATCTTGCTCGCCAGCCGCTCGTAGTCGCCCTCGACATCATCGTGGCGGTGGAAACCCATCGATCCGCTCTTGATCTCGCGGGCGCCGATGTTGCTGGTCATGATCACCACGGTGTTCTTGAAGTTGATCTTGCGGCCGTAGTTGTCGGTCAGGGTGCCATCGTCCAGAATCTGCAGCAGGATGTTGAAAATTTCCGGGTGCGCCTTTTCAATTTCATCGAACAGCACCACCGAATAAGGTTTCTGGCGTACTTCCTTGGTCAGGGAGCCGCTGTCCTCGTAGCCGACATAGCCCGGAGGCGCGCCCAAGAGCCGGGAGACCGAGAATTTCTCCATGTACTCGCTCATGTCCACCTGGATCAGGGCGTTCTTGTCGGCGAAGAGGAATTCAGCCAAGGCCCGCGCCAGCTCGGTCTTGCCCACGCCGGTGGGGCCGCAGAAAATGAAGCTGCCGATCGGCCGCTTGGGGTCCTTGAGGCCCGCGCGGGCGCGGCGGATTGCCCGGCTGATCGCCCCCACCGCCTCGTCCTGGCCCACGATCCGCTTGCACAGCTCATCTTCCATTTTCAGCAGACGGGCGGTCTCGTTCTCGCTGAGCCGCACGACCGGGATACCGGTCCAGCGGGAAACGATGTAGGCAATGTCCTCTTCTTCGAGCGTGACCGTGTATTCACCGGCTTCGTTTCGCTTATTGCTCAGTACTTCGATTTTTTTGCGCAGTTCGTGTTCCTTGTCGCGCAGCTTGGCCGCCGCCTCGTACTCCTGGTCGTTGATCGCCTTCTCCTTGCGGCGGACCACTTCCTTGAGTTCTTCTTCGAGCTTGATCACTTCCTTGGGCGGGGCCTGGCTGGCCAGGCTCTTGCGCGCGGCCGCCTCGTCCAGGACGTCGATCGCCTTGTCGGGCAGGAAACGGTCGGTGATGTAGCGTTCGCTGAGCTTGGCCGCGGCCACCATCGCCTCGTGGCCGATCGTGATCTTATGGTGCTTTTCGTAGCTGGCGCGCAGGCCCTCGATAATCTGGATCGTCTCCTCGATGGTAGGCGGATCGACCATCACGGTCTGAAAGCGCCGTTCGAAAGCGCCGTCCTTTTCGATGTATTTGCGGTATTCGTTGAGAGTAGTGGCGCCCACGCACTGCAGCTCGCCGCGGGCCAGGGCCGGCTTGAGCATGTTGGAGGCGTCTATCGCCCCCTCGGCCGCGCCGGCGCCGATCAGGGTGTGCAGCTCGTCGATGAACAGGATCACGTTGCGGTTTTTCTGGATTTCGCTGATCACGCCTTTCAGCCGTTCCTCGAACTGGCCGCGGTACTTGGTGCCGGCGATAATGGCGGCCATGTCCAGGGCCAGCACGCGGTAATCGCGCAGGGACGGCGGCACGGCATCCTGGATGATCCGCTGCGCCAGTCCTTCCACGATAGCGGTCTTGCCCACTCCCGGTTCGCCGATCAGCACCGGGTTGTTCTTCTTGCGGCGGGACAGGATTTCGATCACCCGCTCGATTTCGTTTTCGCGGCCGATCGTGGGGTCGAGCTTGTCCTCGCGGGCCAGATCGGTCAGGTCGCGGCAGAAGTGGTCCAAGGCCGGGGTCTTGGTTTTCTTGCCCGGCTTGCTTTCGGCTTCACCGGAAACGGGTCCGCCCGCCTCGCTGTCACCGGCGGAAGCCTCGAAGCTTTCACCGCCCAGCAGCTTGAGAGTTTCCTGGCGGACGATGTCGGCGTTGACGCCCAGGGAACTGAGCACCTTGGCGGCCATGCCGCTATCCTCCCGCAAGAGTCCCAGCAGCAGGTGTTCGGTGCCGACGTAGCTGTGCTTCATCGCCCGGGCTTCCTCTATTGCGTACTCCAGCACTCTTTTGGCCACGGAAGTATAAGGGACGTCTCCGATCGTGAGCGTGCTGCCGCCGGGCTTCACCATCTCCTCCACCTTGATCCGGATCGAATCCAGGTCCAGGCCGATCTGGTTCAGCACCGCCGCCGCCACTCCCTCGCCCTCCCGGATAAGCCCCAGCAGGATATGTTCGCTGCCGATATAATCGTGATGGAGGCGACCGGCTTCATCGCGGGCCAGAGACAGCACTTTTCTAACCCTTTCGGTGAATTTGTTGTTCATTATGGGCCTCTTTATGTTGATTACTCACCGTTGAAATACGAACGGATCACCGTGGCCCGGTTGATATCTCTCTCTGTGGAGTCCAGACGTCTTCCGGCAGCCACTTCCAGATGGGCATCCTGGGAGTATATCAACATCCGGTTGATTGTTGATACACTCAGCCCTTTTATAAGTTTCATGCTCGAGCCCAACCGCACGGCGCTCAACAGATTCATGACCTCCTCGCCGGTGATCGTGCGTGCGTGCTCCAGTATACCGTAGGCCCGCCAAACCTTATCCTGTATGTAATGGCCGGCGTCCTTGAACAGGATCGCGCGGGCGTTCTTTTCGTGTTCGATGATCTGGCCGGTGATCCTGGCCAGGTGTTCGATCAGCTCTTTCTCGCTTTTGCCGATCGTGATCTGGTTCGAAATCTGAAAGAAGTTGCCCAGCACCTCGCTGCCCTCGCCGTACAGCCCCCGGAAGGTGAGGCCGATCTGGGTGATACCGCGCAGCACCTTCTGGATTTCCTTGGTCAGCACCAGCCCGGGAAGGTGGATCAGCACGGAGGCCCGCAGACCGGTGCCGGTGTTGGTGGGGCAGGAAGACAGGTAGCCGAACTTGGCGTGAAAGTCGTACTCCAGGTTCCGGCCGATCAGCTCTTCCAGCTTTTCCGACTCCTGCCAGCACTGTTCCAGGTCGAAACCGGAGGCGATACTCTGGATGCGCAGATGGTCTTCTTCGTTGACCATCATCGACACCCGGCCGGACTGGCCCACCACCACGCTGGCGGCGGCCTTGCGATTGAGCAGGTCGCTACTGATCAGGTGCTCCTCGATCAGGTAGCTGCACTCGAAGGGTTTCAGTCCGTCGATGTCGATACGGTGCATGCCTTCGAGCACTTTTTCGCGCTCGAGCACACCGAACACCTCCTGGCGCAGCTGCTCCTCCTCCTCGGGGGCGATCTGCGTGGAATAGCGATACCCCTTGAGATTGCGCGCCAGGCGGACGCGCGAGCTGAGCACGACATCGGCATGCTCGCCGGTACCGCCCATCCAATCCGGAACTTCGTTTTTGATCGTAAGGGTCAAAAGTCCATTTCTCCTTGGCCGGGCCCGCTATCTCGACGGCTCGAGACGCTTCTCGATGATAATTATTTCATCGCGCAGGCCGGCCGCCTTCTCGTAGTCTTCCTTTTTGACGGCCTCATTCAATTTTTTCTTCAGTTCGCGGATCAGTATCTGATCGTTGTAGTTCTGATTGGCGGGCTTGACCGAGCGCTTGCCGACGTGGAAACTGCTGCTCTGAATCCGGCGCAGCAGCACGTCCACCTGGCTTTCGAAAGCGAAGTAGCATTGCGCGCAGCCCAGGCGGCCGGTGCTCTTGATGTCATCGAGGGTGCTGCCGCAGAACGGGCATTTTTCGTCCTGGGCCCGCTCCGCGCTCTCCACCAGCTCGCTCAACACCTCACTCTTGGCCTCGGGCGTAAAAGCCGGCTGCGCCTTGCTGTCGAACTTCGCCTCTTTCATTCCGTACTTTTCAGCGCAGGAATGGCAGAGGTTCAGACTCACCACCTTGCCTTCCTTGACCTGAGTGAAATGAATGGCGGCCTCGTTCTCGTTGCACTTCTCGCATTTCATGCGCCCGTCCTTTCTTCCACCGGGGATGAAAGGCCTCCCCCTGCTGCACGTTAGCCTGCCGGTTGCAGGACACCTTCTTCTAAAAGATAAGACTTTCCAGCCAGCGCCGCCAATGATTCATCGTGGGTGACGATCACGAAGCCCATGCTTCGTTTCTCGATCTGGCCCAGCAGCAGGTCTATCAGGATTTTGCTGTTTTCGCTGTCGAGATTTCCGGTCGGTTCGTCGGCCAGCACGAACTCCGGCTCGTGGACCAGGGCCCGGGCACAGGCCACCCGCTGCTGTTCGCCGCCGGAGAGCTGGGCCGGCCGATGGTCGAGCCGGTCGCTCAGGCCGAGTTCGGCCAGAATGGCAGCCGCCTGCCTTTTTGCCTCACCCGGTAACACTCCGCGTATCAGAAGCGGCAGGCTCACGTTTTCCAGGGCGCTGAATTCGGCCAGCAGGTAGTGGAACTGGAAGACGAAGCCCAGTTTGCGGTTACGCAGCGAACTGCGGCTGGAGTCGTCCATTTCGAACACCCGGCTGCCGTCTATACTCACTCTGCCGGCGGTGGGCGATTCCAGGCCGCCCAGGATGTGCAGGAGCGTGCTTTTGCCGGCGCCGCTGCGTCCCACGACAGACACCGACTCGCCCCTGCCCACTGCCAGAGCTACACCCCTCAGCACATGCAGAGTCGCTTCCCCGCTCGGGTAGTCCTTGGTAATCCCCTCGGCGGTGATCCGGCCGTCATTCATGGCGAATCGCTTCCACCGGCGGCAGGGCCGCAGCCCGCAGGGCCGGGTAGATCGTGGCCCCCAGGCTGATCAGCAGGCTGGCCGCCGATACCATTACGAAGTCTCCGGCTTTCATGTTCACCGGGAAGTTCGAGATGAAGTAAACGTCTCCCGGGACGCTGATGAGCTGGTATTTATCCAGGAGCCAGCTTAGCGTAAAACCCAGCGCGTTACCCAGCCCCGTGCCCACCACGCCGATTATCAGGCCGTTGAAGACGAACACCCTGGCCACCGACCGGGCGGTGAGGCCCATCGAACGCAGGATGCCGATCTCACGGGTCTTGTCCATCACCAGCATGGTCAGCGTGCTCACGATGTTGCTGGCCGCCACCAGGACGATCAGGGTCAGGATCACGAACATCACCGCCTTCTCCAGCTTGAGCGCCTCGAACAGGTTGCGGTTGTTGCTGATCCAGTCGGTGCCGGTGTAGGGATAGCCGCCGGCGACCTGCACCAGCCGGTCACGCTCCTCCTGCGCCCGCTCGATGTCCGCGATCCGGACCTCTATCCGGTTTATGGCATTTTTCATGCCGAAAAAACTCTGCGCCTCCGGCAGCGAGAGGTACAGAAACTGGGCGTCCACTTCGAACAGGCCGGTCTCGAAAATCCCGCAGACCCGGAACTGCCGCCAGGGAGCGGCGATGCCGAACGGGGAGATCCTGACTCCCCGCGGGGCCCAGACCGTGACCATATCGCCCACGCCCACGCGCAGCACCTGGGCCATGTAGCTGCCCATCACCACTCCCGGGTATTCCGTTTCGCCCGGAGCTTCCTGGTATTCGAAATTAAACGAGCCGCTGAAAACGTACTTGCCGACATCGATTATCTTCCGCTCTCTTTCGGGGTCTACCCCGCGGATGAAAGCCCCGCAATTATCCTTGCTCTGGCTCACCACCATGCCCTCGCTGTAGATCAGCGGGGCCACGCTCACCACGCCCTCGGCCTTTTCGAGCTTCGCCAGAACAGAATCGTAACCGGTTATCGGGTCGCTGTTGTAGTTGAGCAGGGTGATGTGGGGCATGGTGCCCAGGATCTTCTCCTTCAGGTCATCGTGGAAGCCGTTGAGCACGGCCAGGATCACGATCAGGGCCATCACTCCCAGCACCACGCCGCCGATAGAGATCAGGGTGAAGATCGAGGGGATCTTCGAATTCCTCCGCGAAAAGAGGTAGCGCAAACCGATAAAGAATTCGACCCACATGCGGTTATTCCGGTCTCAAATGGGGAAACAAGATAACGTCCCGGATGCTGTCGCTGCCGGTGAAGAGCATCACCAGCCGGTCGATGCCGATCCCCACCCCGCCGGTGGGGGGCAGGCCGTACTCCATGGCCCGCAGGTAATCTTCGTCCAGCACCTGCGCCTCTTCGTCCCCCTCGTCGCGCAGCTTCATCTGCGCCTCGAAGCGCTCCCGCTGGTCCAGCGGATCATTCAGCTCGCTGAACGCATTGGCCAGCTCCGTCCCGCCCGCGATCAGCTCGAAGCGCTCGACTAGCCCCGCCTTCTCCCGGTGCCGCTTGGCCAGGGGACTGGTTTCTACTGGATAATCCATGACGAAGGTGGGATTTATCAGGTTCGGCTCCACCAGCTCGCCAAACAGCTCGTCCAGGAGCTTGCCCGCACCCTTGCCCGGTTTCACTTCCACCCCCTTTTTTTTGCAGAGATCAGCCAGGTGAGCCCGGTCCAGGGGTAGGCCGATATTTTCACCGGTGGCCTCCTCCAGGAGCTCCAGCATGCTGCGGCGCTTCCAGGGCGGCGTGAGGTCGATTTCATGCCCGCGCCAGGCGAGTTTCAGCCCGTTGTCAGCCAGTGCATTGTGCGCGCAGTCGACTACCAGCTCCTCCACCAGGTCCATCATCCGGTAGTAGTCCCCGAACGCCTGGTAGAATTCGAGCATGGTGAATTCGGGGTTGTGGCTCCAGTCGATTCCCTCGTTGCGGAAATCCTTGCTGAATTCGTAGACCCGGCCCAACCCGCCCACCACCAGGCGTTTGAGGTACAGTTCGTTCGATATGCGCAGGAATAGTCTGCGGTCGAGGGCGGTGTGGTGGGTGGTGAAAGGCCGGGCAGCCGCCCCGCCGTAAATCGGCTGCAGGACCGGAGTATCGACCTCGAGAAAACCGCGGGCGTCGAGAAAGGCGCGGATACTGTTTATAACCTGTCTGCGCGTACGGAACACCTCGCGCACTTCCGGGTTAACCACCAGGTCCACGTAGCGCTGACGGTAGCGGAACTCCTTGTCCTGCACCTCGTCGAACACCTGCTTTTCACCGTCCACCACCTTTTCCTTGACCACCGGCAGGGGCCTGACACTCTTGGCCAGCAGGGTCATTTCCTCTACCTTGACCGTGATTTCTCCGGTGTGGGTACGGAAAAGGTGGCCCTTCACGCCGACGATGTCCCCCAGGTCCAGCAGCTCCACCACCTGGTAGGCCGCTTCCCCCACCTGGTCCCGGCGCAGGTAGAGCTGGATCTGGCCGGTTCCGTCGTCCACGTGGGCGAATGTGACCTTGCCCTTGGGCCGCAGGCTCCTGATCCGGCCAGCCAGAAGATGGCGCGGGCCGTTTTCCGGAGTTTCGCTGTCCCGGAAGCCGGCCACCAGCTCGCGGGCGCAAGCATCCGGCTCGAAAGCGTAGGGATAGGGATTTACCCCCATCTCGAGCAGCTTCCTGATCTTTTCGATCCTGACCTGTCTGAGCTGGTGTCCTTCTTCCATTTCGTTTCCGGTCGCTACGGGTTACGGGAAGTCCGGCCTAATCCCGGATACGGTTCAGTTCCCGCCGAATTTCTTGAGATAGCCGGTGATAAACTGGTCGATTTCGCCTTCGAGCACGGCCAGGGCGTTGCCGGTTTCCACTCCGGTGCGATGATCCTTGACCAGCGTATAAGGGTGCAGCACGTAGCTTCTGATCTGGTTGCCCCAGGCGATGTCCTTCTTTTCGGCCTCCAGCACCTGGCGTTCGACCCGTTCCTGTTCCAGCATGTGTTCATAGAGCCGGGCGCGGAGGATCCGCATGGCGTTGTCCTTATTGCGATGCTGGCTGCGTTCGTTCTGGCACTGGACCACGATCCCGGTGGGAAGGTGCGTGATCCGCACCGCGCTGTCGGTTTTGTTCACGTGCTGGCCGCCGGCGCCGCTGGAGCGGTAGGTGTCGATCCGCAGGTCCTTCTCCTCGATGTGCACCTCGACCATGTCGTCGATTTCGGGGTAGACGAACACGCTGGCAAAGGAGGTGTGACGCCGGCTGTTGGCGTCGAACGGGCTGATCCGCACCAGCCGGTGTATGCCCTTTTCCGCCCGGAGGTAGCCGAAAGCGTATTCCCCCTTGACTTCGAACGTGGCGCTCTTGATCCCCGCTTCGTCGCCGGGCTGCAGGTCAAGCAGCCCATGCTTGTATCCCCGATGATCGAACCAGCGGGCGTACATGCGCATCAGCATCTGGGCCCAGTCCTGGCTTTCGGTGCCCCCGGCTCCCGGATGGATGGTGAGGATGGCATTGCGCTTGTCGTCCTTGCCGGAGAGCATGTGCATCAATTCGAGATCGTCGAGCCGGGCGGCGATGTCCTTGGCGTCGTGCTCCAGCTCCTCGGCTATCCCCTTATCCTCCTCCCCGGCCAGCTCAACCAGTTCGGCCAGGTCACGCAGGCGCTTGTCGAGCTCGCGTACCGGGTCGCTCCAGCGCTTGAGTTCCTTATTTTCGTCGATCACCCGGCGGGCCTTTTCCTGGTCGTCCCAGAAATGCGGCCGGTTCATCACCTCCTCCAACTCGGCTACCCTCTTTTCCTTGTTCGCCAGGTCAAAGAAAACTCCGGAGGTTTTCGAGCCGTTCAGTAAGCAGGCGGGCTCGGTCGCGAACTTTATCCAGCATGGCTTCCTCTCTGAAAATTCATTCCCATCCAGTATCAGGCGGAGCGGGCTTTTCCTACTACAGCGGATCACGCCTGTAAGAGTTTACGGCTCGAATCGGGCAGCCGGTCAAACGTACTCGAAATAGACCTACCAATATATTAAAGAGATAGAATTCTGGCAACCTGTTAAGGGCCAGGGTCCGCGGGTTGTCGGCCATAAATCGGCGAACGGTCAGCGTCCGGTCGGAGTGGTGAGCCTGGGGCCGCCGGCCGGCTCGAGCTCCCGCCGGATGTCCCTTTCGGCCTGGACCGGGTCGAGGTAGTGGATGGAGCGGATGCCAAGCGTGCGGGCGGATTCCACGTTCTCCGGCTTGTCGTCGATGAACAGACATTCTTCCCGGCCGAGGCCGAAGCGGGCCAGGCCCTGCTCGAAAAACCGGGGGTCGGGCTTGCGCAGACCCAGCTCCCAGCTGAGCACCAGGCCATCGAAAAACAAGCAGGCCGGGTAACGGTCGAACAGCCGCGGAACGTGGATCGGGTCGGTATTAGAGAAGAAGTAGATTTTATAGTCGCGGGCCAGGCTGCCACCCAGCGCAGTCATCGGCTCGATCTCGTAAAAATGCTTGCGCCAGATCAGGCAGAAATGGCGGTAACTGATCCGGCAGCCGCTCACCTCGCGAAACAGCTCGAAATACTCCTCGGGAGCCATTTCGCCGGTCTCCATCTTTTCCCACTCGCCCGTGAGGAAGACGTGCTCGAACTTGAAATCGCGCGGGCCGTACCTTTCGCTGTAGCACCCCAATTCCTCGACTGTGGCTTCCAGGTCGAAGCTCAGGAGCACCCGGCCGATATCGAACAACAGGTTCCTTATCATTTCACCCGTCCCGGGCCTGATCCCGCCGGTAAAGCTTTGATCTGGAATCGGGCGGCCCGTTGAATTAACTTTATCCAGGCACCGTTACGCAATAAATCTAAAATATAACCCGGTATGTCAAGCCACCTCCATCAACCCGGCCAGACGGCTTCCGGTATCGCTTCGGCGGCGGAACGGTTTCTGGCCGCATCCGGCCTGGCGCATCTTCCCGGACCCGACCCCGGCACCCTGCGGGAAATCTACCGCGCTTTCACCGTTCTGCCCTACGAAAACGTCAGCAAGATTCTCAAGAGCCGCTCCACTGACGGCGATAGGCACGTGGCGCCCGCTTTCCGCACTCCGGAGGAAGTCCTCGAAGGCTGGCTCAGCCAGCGCCTGGGCGGCACCTGTTTCTCCCTGACCCACTGCCTCTACACCCTGCTGCGCCATTGCGGCTTTTCGGCCTACCGGGTGCTGGGCGATATGCATCACGGCCGGAACATCCACTGCGCGGTGATGGTCACGTTGGACGGCGACCAGTACCTCTGCGATGCCGGCTACCTTCTGCCCGAACCGCTGCGGCTGGCGCCCGGCGGCCGGAGAGAACTGGACGGGCCGGTATACCGCTACCGGCTGGTCGCCGAACCCGGCACCCCGCCCGGCTACAGCCTCTACTCCCTCACTCCCTCCGGCGTCGAACGCTGGCGCTACCGGATACACGACCGGCCAGCGGATAACGCTGCTTTCGAGTACCACTGGGCGCGCTCCTTCACCCTGCCGCTGAACGATCAACTGATTCTGGGCCGCAACGCTGGCGAAGAGCAGATTTACGTGCACAAGGACAATCTGCGGATCACCACGTCGGGCGGCAGGAAAAACCGCAATCTTAAAAAGTCTATCGGCACGAGCGTCCAGGAGCTGTTCGGGATCGACCCGGGCCTGGTCGAACGGGCTTACGAAATAACCGAACCGTTCAAGAAGGCTGTGCGAGGCGGCAGATGAAGACCAGCCCGCCGGCCAAACACCTGATACAGCCGGTTAAGCTTATCGCCGCGCTGCTCTACCGCGACCCGGAGCCTCTGGCCCGAGCCAGGGCGGCGCTGTGCGGGCTCTACGGCGAGGAAGACTTCGCCGGCCGGGCTTTCCCGTTCAGTCACACGGCTTTTTACGAACCGGAAATGGGCGCGCCGCTGTTCAGGATGTTCGTCTCCTACCGCGAGCTGGTATTACCCGGCGCGCTGGTCCCGGCCAAGCTGGCCGCCGACCGGATCGAACGGGAGCTGGCCGGTCCGGAGGGCGGGCGGACGGTCAATATCGACCCCGGCACGCTGGATTACCAGAAAGTGGTGCTGGCTTCCTTCAAGTACCAGGGCCAGAAAATCTATCTGCAGGACGGCGTCTGGGCCGACTTCACCCTTTACTACCGCAAAGGCGGCTGGGCCAGGTTCGAATGGACTTTCCCGGACTTCAAGACCGGAGACTACGACCGGGAATTGCTGGAAATACGCCGCCTCTACAAACAGCAGATGCTCGCACTCAGCCCCGGCGTCTGACTGCCGGAGCGCCGGGCAAAAAGCGTTGACAAGGGCTTGTGGCCGCCCGTAAGTTAACTGCCGGCGAGGGCTCGAACCCGTATGAATTCATAAACCGCCTTGAATATCGAACTTAAATAGATCCTTTAAATTGTCACCTGTTCCAGTAGCGGAGGCCCAGATGGAAATCAAGAAGGCCGTTGTCCCGGTTGCCGGCCACGGCACGCGGCTCCTGCCGGCCACCAAGAGCCAGCCCAAGGAAATGCTCCCCGTGGG
>JAZDIG010000581.1:0-3021 GCA_043805105.1 Candidatus Glassiibacteriota bacterium
GCCCGCGGCAAACTGGCCCACCAGCACGATCCAGACCGCCCAGTTGCGCGGCCCCGGCATCCGGCTGAACATGTCGATCATCCCCTCGCCGGTGCAGACCGTGTAGCGCGCCCCGGCCAGGCCGATGATGTATTTGAGGAAAATCGCCATCAACGGCGCCCAGAGGATCGCCACGCCCATTATCGCGCCCAGCCGGGTGCAGAGGATCACTTCGCCCGAGCCGATATATTCGCCGGCCCAGACCAGCCCCGGCCCCACCATCGCCAGGATCGTGATGCCAGAAGGCGGCCGTTTGATGTAGCCCTCCGTATTTTCCATCGTCACATTCTCCCCTGAGTGTATTTCAGCCAGTGTTTGGACCGGTCTTCCCGGATCGATGAGTCGTTCAGCCGGACTCACGTCCTTATCTGCGCGCGGTCCCGATGTATTTTGTACTTACCGCTATCGCGTCTATCCAGCTTTTTATGGTTGTCGTCGGCCCGGTTTCGAAATTTGTCCCCCCGTAGCGAGGCCCCAGCATCCAATGGTTCCACTGCACGTACATGTGATTTGCGTTCCTCAGGGTCAAGCCTTTCATTTCGGTCACGGGACGGCCGTCGATCCAGAGCCTGACTTCCCCGTCTTTCGCCTCCGGAGCGCTGTTCATTTTCGCCATGTATTCGAAACAGTACCAGCGGCCGGCTTCCATCACCGGCGCCGGCCGGAGGTTGTATGGCAGGCCATAATAATTGTCGAATGCATCGTGGCTGATAATTTCCCGATCGAGGCCAAAATCCAGCCCGGGTCCCTGGAAGCTCGATTTCAGCACCAGCTCGGGCTGCCTGGAGAGGTCCCAGTTGCCCTTGTCGATTCTCACCACCGGCCCCTGCGGAATGTCCAGATAAAGGGTCAGGTCCGTGGAGGTGGGGCTGTTGTAATTTCCGGCGAAAATGTAGGTATCGTGGGAGCCCAGGGGCGGCCAGACGTAGTCCTTGTCATACTTACGGTAGAAACGCACGAAAATCGAGTCCACGCCGAAGAATTTCCGGTGCATCCACTGCGGACTGATTACGCCGGCGGGGTGGATCAATTCCAGGCTATGGCTCCCCACCGCCGCCTCGCTGCCGGTGATATACATCTGGTCCGGGTAGCCGTTCAAATCGTAGAAGCCGCCGGTATCGCCGTAATCGACAGTCGGGATGTCCTGGTTTTCGAAATCCTCGTAGAAAATAATGTTCGGGTCGTTTTTGACCGCATCGTCGTTCAGAGCGCCGACGGCAGACAGGTTCCCGTTTTTGATGTTCAGCAGCAGGGAAAGCGCGTCGCTGATTGAAGATCTCCCATCGCCGTTGTAGTCCGCCAGCGGGTCCCGCGGGTTGTCCCTGGCGAACAGCAACAGCGAGATGACATCCTGGAGGTCCACGCTGCCATCCCCGTTATAGTCTTCCCGCAAACCGGCCTGGCCCGCCGGGAGAACGTAATCCCCGGAGCTGAAAGAAAAAGCGCGGAAAGAATAAAGAAAGAGCGAAAGGGCCAGCAACAGAACGAGGGCGACAAGGCCCGGATGAGAATGAATGCTGAAAGATTCACGGATTCGGAAATGCCTGGAGCGGGGAACGTTTCCGAGAGCGGGGTTCAACAATCCGGAGCCGGCGGCTGTCGGTTTCATCGGGTTCTCCATCGGGGCGCCCCTACGTTGGAGTATTCTATACAGATTTACCCACCTTATCTAAATTACAATTACCGGCTGGTCTCCACCCGGAAATCCAAACCCTCGAACACGCTCCTCAACTGCCCCATTCCCGCCGGCAGGCGCACCGTGCGGCTGGCCCACTCACGGCGGACCGGGTAGGTCTTGCGCAGGCTGTCAAAATATTTTCCCTGTTCGCCCCTGGGCAGACCGGCAATCATCCTCAGCCGGCCGTCATCGGCCAGGATGTCGTAGGACTTTTTAACCGCCAGGCCCACTGCTTCCTGCCGTTTGGCTCCGGCGGGGATTTCGATCACCGGGTTTTCCGGGGGCGGCAGGAGGTTCGCGGGGTCCCAGTCCGGGTCGATTCCGAAATGCCGGCAAGCCGCCTCGTAGATCATCCGTGTGCCGCGCACCTTGCCATCGAACGAATACCCGGCGATGTGCGGCGTGGCGATGGCGACTTTTTTCAGCAGTTCGGTATCTATCTCCGGTTCTCCCTCCCAGACATCCAGCACCGCCGCGGTCAGCCTTCCCGAGCCGAGCGCCCGGTGGAGAGCCGTGCTGTCGGCCACGGCGCCGCGGCTGGTGTTGAACAGGACCGCGCCGGGGTTCATCCGGCCGATAAATGATTGGCCGGCCAGGTGCCAGGTGGGATAGGGGCCGGCCTTTTCGAGAGGCACGTGCAGGCTGACTATGTCGCAGGCGAGGGCTTCCTCCAGTGGGCGGTAAACCAAATCGCCGGTGCGGTCGGCCAGGGGCGGGTCGTTGACCACGACTTTCATCCCCAGCGCCCGGGCCCGGGCCGCCACCCGGCTGCCCACGTTGCCGCAGCCCACTATGCCGAAAGCGGTCCCCTCGAGTGTCAGCCCGAGCCGGCCGGCCAGCTCGAACAGGCAGGCCACCACGTATTCGGCCACGCTCACCGCGTTGGAGCCCGGAGCGCTGGCGAATCCGATCCCGGCGCGGGCCAGCCACTCGGTGTCCACGTGGTCGGTGCCGATCGTGGCCGTGCCCACGAACCTGACCGGGCTGCCGGCCAGAAGCGCCTCGTTCACTTTCGTGACGCTGCGCACCGCCAGGCAGTCGGCCCCGGCCAGGATTTCGGCGGTGATTTTCCGTCCCGGCGCCAGACGGACTTCTCCCAGCCTGCCGAACGCTTCGGCGGCGAATGGCATATTTTCGTCCGCTACGGTCAGCATTTAGTCTTGCCTTTCGAATGTTTACTATATCTTTCGGTTTCTTTTTGCTTGAAAACGATTCCGCTTCCCGTTATATTCCGTCCCCCAATTTACAACTCTTTTCCTGAAATGTGAGCAAAAATCCCCGTAAAACGGACAACATTCAACAGC
>JAZDIG010000582.1:0-3839 GCA_043805105.1 Candidatus Glassiibacteriota bacterium
AGTATGCAAGATCAGTGCCGGATCGCCGAAAATCGCATAGCGTTCCGCGTTTCCCAGGTCGCTGCCCGCCAGGCCGATCCGGGCTTCGAGCTGGGAAAGGCCTATCGGCCGGCCCGGCTGTTCGAACAGCTTCCGGACGAAGAGGCTGTTGAGAGCGAGGTTCTGGAAGGCGAAAGTGACCCGCGTGCCGGCGAACACCGCGATCGCTCCCCCGCCCGGGTGCGCTACCAGCCGCTCGGCCATGGCCTGCGTCTGGTAGTCGTCGAATTGGCCGATCGAGCAGGATGAATTCAGGACCAGTGGGAGCCGGTAGCCGTTTGCCAGCAGCGGCACATCCCTTTCCGACTGGAAGACCCGCTCCTGCGACCAGTTGAGGTTGTCGCCGTGGCCCAGGTAATTGATCACCAGGGCGCCCCGGTTCCACCAGGACAAGAGGTCGGTATTGGCGGCGGGCTTACGCGTACCGATCCCGGGCGGATCGAACGGGTAGGCGTCCAGATAGACCTTGCGCCGTTCGAATTCGGCCGGGAAGAGGGAGTCGAGCAGCTCGGAGCCCGGCACATGGTTGGTCACCGGATCGCAGTCCCGGCCCAGGACGTAGCCGTCATCGGCCACCAGGAGGATCCGCCGCGACCATTCCCCGGCATCCGTGCCCGCCTCGTAGGCGGCGATCTTGTCCAGCACGGCCTGGGCCTCGGAGGCGGACTGCGCCGGAATCCGGCCGATGGAGAGCTGCGGCAGGTCGCCCCCGCCGAACCGGCCGAACCATTCCTCGACCGCCACGTCCCGGTCTGAAACCCAGGGCGGCAGGTAATTGGCTCGCGAGCGCCCCTGAACCGTGTTCCCCCGGTAATCCAGGTGGCCGTCGCCGAAAAGAACCGCAAAGCGCGGCCTGACCGGCCAGGAGTCGAACGCTTCCTTCAGGAAGTCCCGCAGCGCAGCCGGGTCAACCGGGCCGAATGAGTAGCGGTCGTAAATGTCTTCCGCGGCCACGGTCAGGATCGAGTAGCGGGAGGAGCGCATGGAGGCGAGCCGCTGGGCCTGCTGGAATAGCTCGCGGGGCGCAATCACCACGTACTCCGCCCCAGCCGCAGTCTGAAGCTCCGGCCGGGCCGGCGCCACTCCCGAGGGCCGGCGGTAACCTCCCTGGGCCACGGCAACGAATGAGCGCACCTGGGTTGCCACCGGCGCACTGAAACCGAGCGTGCTGTTACCGTTGTCCCGGACGGCGATCACTGCCGGGCGGTCGGGAACGGTGACATCGTAGACCCGGACCGCGGGAGAGGGCGCCCGGAGCGAATAGCCTGGATTGATGAAGTTGCGCGTTTCGTGGAAAGCGAACTGTCCGGCCTGGCCCACGGCCAGCCGGGTGTCGGCCCGGATTTCGAAAAAGCCGAGCAATTGGCCGGCCGCGCCGAGAGTGAGCTCGTTTCCGGCTGCGGTAACCAGGCCCGCAGGCAGTGCCAGCCAGCCGCTGGTGAAGGCGGCGATCTCCCGGTTCGTGCCGCTCGCGATCAGGCCGCCGTTGACCGAAACGCTGAAAGCGCCCGGGTAGTTCAGTCCCCGGCCGTAGATTTCGTATCTGAGATAGTTGCCGGCTGCGGAAACGTCTTCCGCGAAGTCGAAGCGGCGGCGGGCGGTTCCGGTTTCGTCCCCCTCCACGACCCAGGCCCAGTAATCCGGCGCCGGGTCGATCCTGTCGCCGCTGATATCATCCAGGGCGGCATATTCCGTATTGCCCTCGAAATGGTACCAGACTTCCGCGGTTTCGTACGGCGTGGAGAGGCCGGGCGGGGATTCCGGAGTTTCCATGCGCAGGCCGGCCTGGACTTCCCCGCCCCAGGTAAGCCAGTAGACCGCCCGGTTGGCGTAACGGTGCCGGATACTCGAAATACCGCCGGCAGCGCCGGCCGTAAAGCGGTCCACACTCTGGGCGTAGAAGAGGAGGCTGTCCGCATCATCGAACCTACCGGCGGAGGCGCCGGTCAACTGCAGCGCAATCTGGCGCAGGGCCGGGCGTGAGGCTGATGGATCCTCGTCCAGCATCCGGTTGCCGCCGCTGTAAAGTCTCAGCGTGGCCGGGTCGATACCGGCCGTGGCGATACCGGCGGAGGTAAGCTGGCTGCCGGTGAGAGCATACATGCCGCTCGAGTCTATTTCGACCCTGACCCAGGCCTCCCCGCCCTCGAACGGAGATGAGGCCAGCGCCGGAACGGGACGATTGCGGGGAATTTTCCAGCCGGCCGCCTGCTGGTAGTTCAGGACCGCTTCACGGTAAACCAGTTCGAATTCCGGCTCCGGCGCGGCTTGGAACGACCCGGCGGGAACAGCGGCGCCGGCGGCCAGATCGAGAGTAATGGTGAAGTTATCGGTAACCAGCAGGGTTCCGCCGGCGGTACGGCTGATAAAAGGATATAAGAGGATTTCGACCACCATCAGATCGCGCAGCGGCACCGGGCCCGAGACGACCACCGCCTGCGGGGGCCAGTCTGACCGGGGGTCGAAAGCGGAGGCATAGGCCACGGGATCCGGAGTGTCGTAACCGGCGTCGTCGGGCATGCCGACTGCCGCCAGGGCCGGCACGATCCTGCCGGAGTTGACTCGGCGGGCCGTCCCGGCGCTCCAACTGGATGAAACGGCGCACCCCGGCGGGACCGTCACCACTGCCTTGTAACAGGGCAGGACCGGATAACCGTGGACGAGCAGCTCCTCGGCGCGGTCTGCCTCGATCCTGGCGTACGATTCACCGCCCAGATCGAGCAGATCGAGCCGCCAGCCGGGCAGATCGAAACGCACCTCGATCCGGCTGCGGCTGGCGGAAACGACAGTAAAACCGTAGTTGGAGGCCGGGGACTGGCGGGCCGGTCCGGCCAGCGCCAGCAGCGCGGATAGAATGGCGGCGACGGCCGCTCTGTGTTTGGATTGCGGCATCGGCCGGGGGATAGCTAAAATGACCTGGCTTCGTCGATCAGCATGATCGGAATGTCGTCCTTAACTTCGTAGATCAGACGGCAGGCGTTACAGGTCAGCTCGTTCTTTTCCGGCTCGTAGACCAGTTCTCCCTTGCACTTGGGGCACACCAGGATTTCGAGCAGTTTCTTATCCAGCATGCGATCCTCCTTTGCCTGTTCAGATAGCCTGCGGGTCGAATCCCGCCTGCTTGAGGAATAAGGAATCCTTGCGCCATTTATCCCGCACTTTGACCCATAATTCGAGGTAAACGCCGTTACCGGTGAACTCCTCGATCTTCCGCCGGGCGTCCTGGCCGATGCGCTTGAGCTGGTCTCCCTTCCTGCCGATGATAATCTTCTTCTGGCTCTCCCGCTCGACGAAAATCAAAGTGCGAATGAAGATCTTGTTTTTGGGTCTTTCCTTGTACTCATCCACCACCACGGTGGAAGCGTAAGGCAGCTCGTCGTGCAGCATATCGTAGATCGTTTCCCGCACCAGTTCGGCCACGAAAAAACGCATGGGCTGCGTGGCGATCTGGTCCTCGGAGTAAAGAAACGGGCTTTTTGGCAACCGGGCAACGATTTCCCTGGTCAGTTCCGGCAGGCCATCCCCGGTGAGCGCACTCACCGGCAGGATCGAATCGAACAGTCCGGTCTTGTCGAATTGGGCGATCAGGGGCAGAAGCCGGGGCTTGTCCATCAGGTCGATCTTGTTTATCAACAGGAACCGCGGCACGTCCACGCCGCGCAGGCGTTCGAGCAGAGGCTGGTCTTCGAGGATGTCCCCGACGCTCGCCTCGATCATCATCAACACCATGTCCGCCCCGCTGACCGCCTTGAAGCTGGCCTGGAGCATGTACTCCTGAAGGCGGTCGTGCGGCTCGATCA
>JAZDIG010000583.1:0-5914 GCA_043805105.1 Candidatus Glassiibacteriota bacterium
GAGGTTGAAGCGGAACAGGCCGTCGCCGCCCTTGCCGATCGAAAATCCCATCGGCTGCCAGGTGGGAACGTAAAAGCCAGCCCCAGCCGAAGTGAGCCAGAACGGGGTGGTCTGGTTACTGGTAGCCAGGAAGGGATCCAGTTCGAGGGCGGCGGTTTCGAGCGGCCAGTGGTGGCCGCTGGTCACGTTGCCGCCGTACCAGTGCCCCGAGGCGGCCAGCTCGTAGCTCTCCTCGATACGCTCGCAGTTCTGTTCATCGCCCGTCGCGTACCGGACCAAAACGTTGTCGGTAAAGAGGGTCAGCCGGACCTGGGCCTGGAAACCCGGCGCCGAGGTAGCCACGGTCAGCGACAAGCCCTCTCCGGTATCGAGCCAGCTCGTCACCGCTTCGAGCTTCAGAGCCGAGCCTTTTCTGTAGAAAGCGGCCCCTCCTCCGGATGGATTCCGGGCGATAATCTCCCCGCCGCGACGCAAAACCAGACAGTACGGCTTCAGCTCCACTTCGAGAGTATATCCCGCGGTGCTCGCTGTCAGACGGGTCTGGTCGGCCGTGTCCAGCCGGTAGTCGGCAAGGCCTCCGCCGGTAAGCCCCGACGGCGTGGAATGAAGCAGAAACGCCGCCAGGCAAGGGATCAGCCAATAACGCATTTTCACCTCGTGGTAAATTCAGTTTGCTTATGGTGTTTTATCCTATATTACTCATAAATTGCAGTTCTGTATTAAACACCCCGCCCTGCTTCGCGGGCACCCCTCAAGAGGGGACTTGCCCCACCCGGCTCCACTAACTGCACTTCTCCTGAGATATCTCTATCATCTTAATAAATAATAAGTTATACCTTATAAATCCCCTCTATCAAGAAGGGAAATAGGGGTGTGTCAAACTCTTTAAGCGAATGTTGAAATTTTTTCGAAATAATTGTGAATTATTCAGGTCAGTTTCCGGCGAATGTGTTCAGATTTTTTCGAGGAACTCGACGAAGCCCCGCAGCATGGCCTCGACTATTTTCCCGCCTTTTTCCGCGCTGGCCAGGCCCGGCGCCCCGTGGACTCCGCCGGGGGCGGCTTTCTGCATGTCCCTGATTCGCCAGAGGGTGTCGCTGTCGCCGTCCATGTACTCCTCGACCGCCAGGGAGAGGTCCACTGCTTCCGGGTCCAGGGCCAGCATCACCGATGTCTCCGCCTCGCAGGCGTGGCCGTAGCCCCGGCCCTCGACCAGCCCCCGGATCAGTTCCGCCGCTTTGTCGTAGGGGCTGAACACGTACACCGAAAAATCGTCTTTCAGCTTCCGGCCGGGGCCGGCCAGCCGCACCAGCGCCTCCCTGGCCGCCGCATCCAGGACCCCCTTATTGCCTCCATGGCCGTTGACCGCCACCAGCTTGCGGAAGCCGTGCCGGTAGAGGCTTTCCGCCACGTCGCCGACCAGCGAACAGATCGTGGCCGCGCTAAGGTGGATAGTGCCGCAGAAATTCATCGTGTCCACGCAATGGCCGTAGCTCAAAGTCGGCAGCACTATCGCGTCGCGGGTGCGCAGGGCCGCCAGCCGCGAAAGTTGGGCGGCCTGGAAACTGTCGGCGCCCAGCCTCAGGTGCGCCCCGTGTTCCTCCGTGGCCCCCACCGGCAACAGGAATTTCAGTTTGTCCTTATTCTCGAGCCTTTCGAGCTCGACCCAGGTGTAGTCTTCGAAAAGCACTTTCTGCCCGTCGGAATTTTTCTCTGCCATCGGAAAACCCTCTCCGTTCATGGTAAATCCTCGGCCCCGGCTCCCGGCGTCCGTCTGAAAGAATAATACTTTTGATCCGGTCGAGCGGAAAGGATTTTAAGATAGAATGGCGCATCCGCCGGGAGGCGGACGAAGTTTATGTTGTCCCCGGCCTGCATGAATTCGATTTGGGTCGGTTCTGCCATTAAGATGTGGTGGTTATAGACCGCAATTTGAGAGATCGGGTGAAATCGAGCGGACAGTCGTTCGGTTATTGGATGCTGGTAATTTAAGGCTACAGATATTGGATGGTAAAAAGTGAGGGAATAAATAGACTGATTTCTTGCATTCTTTGAGTGATTCGAAAATGCGTGCTAATCTCTAAAGAGGACATTTTTAAAATGCTGCATGAAATGAGCGCCGTAAATTGACATCATCATTGCGTGAGGAAGCAGGCGCGGCTGTTGAAAAACAGTCCATATTATCAGTTTCCAGAAATGCCATCTGACTCCTTTTTTGATTCCCAGTTTATATATCGATACAATCGCTGCGCGCAGGGAGGTGATTGAAATACCGTTATTGTACTTGTTTTTGAGTCGATAGCTGTTCAAGAATGTCCGCACCCGCTTATAGTATGCATCCGGCTGGTAAATGTCTCTGATAATCTTTCTATATCCATCGATAAGAACTTTATACTCCATTTTGGGAATGAAATTCATGGAGAAGTCGGTATTGTCACCGGTTATCCCTTTACTAATAATGCGGTTTTCTTTCACCAGCCGACTATAAAGCCTGGTCCCGGGAGGAGCATTAAGAAGTCCGACCATAGAAGTCACAATACCGCTGTCGTTAATAAACTGGCTCATGCGTGTAAAAATATCTCTTTTATCGCTGTCAAATCCGACAATAAACCCCGCCTGCACCTGCAATCCTGAAGATTGAAGTTTTTTTACATGGGCCTGCAGATCGATTCTGGCATTATGATACTTCCCACATTCGATAAGGCTCTCTTTATCCGGTGTTTCGATACCGACAAAGACCATATCGAAACCGGCATCCACCATTAAGTCCACCAGCGCGTCATCGTCGGCGAGGTTGATCGAGGCCTGTGTCGAGAAGACAAAAGGATGCTGATTCCGCTTCATCCATTCAATAAGCGCCGGTAACAACTCATTCTTGATACACTTTCTGTTGCCGACAAAATTGTCGTCTACAAAAAAAACCCCTCTGCGCCACCCGCGCTGATAGAGAACGTCCAGCTCGAGAAGCACCTTTTCAACAGATTTGGCTCGCTGTTGACGGCCGTAATGCACCGTGATGTCGCAAAATTCACAGTCATATGGACATCCGCGAGAGTACTGGAGACACATCGTGGCGTAGTTTTTAAAATCAATCAGTTCCCACCTGGGTACCGGAGAGGTGTTGATGTCGGCCCATGCCGCCGAGCGGTATACGGGTTTCGGACAGCCAAGCTCCAGGTCTCGTAAAAAATTTGGCAGAGTTACCTCCGCCTCGTCCAGAACAAGGTGCTGTACTTCCTGGAACTCATCGGGTTCGGCAGTAAAAAGAGGCCCGCCGGCAACCACCTGGCGACCGAGCTGGAGGCAGCGGGCGATAACCTCCTTAGCCGACACCCTCTGGACTGTCATGCCGCCGACAAAAACATAATCCGCCCATAAGATATCTTCATTCCTCAATGAGGTTACATTCAGGTCGATAAGTTTCAGGTTCCATTGTTTCGGGAGCATGGCGGCAATTGTCAACAAGCCGATGGGGGGGAAAACGGCTTTTTTACCGATAAAGCGGAGAGCATGCCTGAAGCTCCAGAAAGTATCCGGATATTGGGGGTATACCAATAATATTTTCACAATCGATTTATCTCAAAAAGGTGGCAAGGATAACTTACCCGGTTCTAAATATAGTACCTTTTCTTCTTTTTAAAAATACTTTCTTCCAAACGGGAAATATGTTATAAATTGAGGTGTCCAGTCGACCCACCGAAAGGAGACTCGCCATGAGGAACATGGATCGGAGAAGCTTTATTCGCAGCGCCCTGGCCGGAGCCGGAGCCCTGGCTCTTCCCTGGCAGGCGGCCCCCGCCCGCGCACAGAAAGCGAAATTCGCCGCCGCTGACCGGGTGGTGCTCAACAATACCGGCATCGTCACCTCGCGCCTGGCGATCGGCAGCGGAACCAACGGCTTCAACAAGGTTTCGAAGCAGACCAGGCTGGGTACCGACACTTTCGTCGGCATGATCCGGGAAGCTTTCGACCGCGGTATGACTTTCTGGGATATGGCCGACCAGTACGGGTCGCACCCGTTTTTCCGCGAGGCCCTCAAAAAAGTGCCCCGCGACAAGGTGGTGATCCTCACCAAGGTCTGGACCCGCGACGCCGAGGGCGTGAAGGCCGATCTCGAACGCTTCCGCAAAGAAATAGGCACGGACGTGATCGACATCCTGCTCTTGCACTGCCTGACCGATGAAAACTGGACCACCAAGATGAAAGCCACCATGGACGTGGTGAGCGAAGCCCGGGAAAAAGGCCGGGTCAGGACTTTCGGCTGTTCCTGCCACTCCCTGGGCGCCCTGAAAGCGGCCGCAGACAGCGACTGGGTGGAAGTGCTGCTGTCGCGGATAAACCACCGCGGCGTAGCCATGGACGCCGAACCGTCTGCCGTGGTACCCGTCCTGCGCCACGCCCACGATTCAGGCAAGGCGGTAATCGGGATGAAGATCGCCGGCGTGGGCGAGCTGCGCGACGAAATCAGCCAGTCGCTGAAGTTCGCCCTGGGCCAGGGATTCGTGGATGCGTTCACCATGGGCTTCGAATCGGTCGACGAACTGGACGATGTGATCGGTAAAGTGGCGGCGGTGCAGGTTTGATCCGTAAAAAATCGACGGGTGAACTGATAAGGGGCCGTCCGGATCCGGACAGCCCTTTTTCGTTTGACCTTCCTGGATACTTTTGAATCACGCCGGCTGCAGTTCTTTGCGCCCCTGTTCCTTGATCGCCGAATCGGGCACCTTTTCGAGCGGAGTGTAGCAGGGATGCTCGATCTCCCGGTAAGGGTCGTTTCTGGCCGCATTGTAGCAGCAGATCAAGGACCAGCGCGACTTGTCGGATTCGTTGGCCGCCGAGGCGTGCAGGAGGTTGCAGTGAAAGACCACCACGTCGCCGGGACCCAGCTCCACGTGGACCAGCTCGTGCCGCTTTTTCGCCTGCTCCACCCGCTCCAGGTCGGCCCCGGTCTGGCCGCCCGGAACCGGGCCGTGGTTGATCCGGCCGATCTGGTGTGAGCCTTTGAGCACGGCCAGACAGCCGTTTTCCCGGGTGGCGGAGTCCACGGCGATCATCGAGCTGAGAAGCAGGGGGTAGAGCACGGCGTTGTTGTACCAGTAGCCGTAATCCTGGTGCCACTCCCAGGCCCCGCCCGTGCGCGGCTCCTTGAGCATCATCTTGGTGTGGTAATGGTATACTTCGCCGCCCAGCAGCTTTTCGGCGATCCCGACCATCCTCTCGCAGCGGGGAAACAGCCCGTAAAGACTGTCCGGGGGATGGTTCCACAGCTTGAGCTTGCTGACCCTGCCCGCCGCGTCCTTGCGAATCCAGGGATCGAGAAACACCGGATCGGCCTTCGCCTTCCTGATCAGCAGGTCCATTTCCTCCGGGTCAAAGAGCGAGCGGATGATGATGTAACCGTCCTCCTCGTATTGTTGGATCAATGCCTCGGTCAAGCCCTTGAACGCCATCTTCGCCTCTCCTCGATTGTGCGGCGGTGCTGAAATGAACACTCCCGCATTCATGTTGACAGAAATTTTCCACATTTCTCTTTAAATATATCTTTTCGGATGGAGAAAAAGTCAACAGCAAAAAGCCCGCGGGGAATAACCAACGCAGGCTGCTGGCGGGGAGACTTTCGGCGATATGCCGTTTTTCCGAGTTGCTACGGGGAGCGAGAAATGGTTTGCATTTATTCGGATTCTAAAATTGTCAAACCTGAAGCGTAAAATTCCCCGAAGCCTTGAGTGATACGCGGGCACGGCAGGCAGCCATTTCGAGGACGGGTGCGGGGAGACCGGCGGAGGAAGTTATCGAAGGCGACCGCAAAAGGAGCGGCGAGGTCGAGCCTGTATTCCTGATTTTCTTGCATCCCGGATTGCGCGGTTTATTTTCAAAGCAGCGGATTAACCCCACCAGATAATCTTTTCCAGCT
>JAZDIG010000584.1:0-8277 GCA_043805105.1 Candidatus Glassiibacteriota bacterium
GACCATCAGCCGCGCCTCGTAGCTGTTGAGATGCCTGGGACCGAACACTACCGGCAGGCCGAAACAGGCCGGCTCCATGGTGTTGTGCACGCCCTTGCCGAAACTCCCGCCCACGTAAACCACGTGCGCCGCCCGGTAGACTGCGGCCAGCGCGCCCAGCGTATCGACTATCACCACGCGGGTCTCCAGCTTCACCAGCGCCGGCGGCCGGCCTTTCTGGTTCGCTTGGTTGAATTCGGAATAAAGGCGGTAGTCGAGGCCCCGGGAGCGGCAGTATGAGGTGAGCCGTTCGATATGGGAGGCGCTCGGTTCGTGGGGCACCAGGACCAGCCGCAGGCGGTCGTACTGATCGCAAAGCGCGGCCAGGGCCGGCAGGACACGCTGTTCGTCCTGGGGCCAGATACTGCCGCAGGCCAACAGCCGGCAATCCTGCCAGCCGCGGAAAGGCGTCACCAATGGGTCGTCCTCGGCCACTGCCGCGGCTCGGCGCCAGGTCTGGTCGAAACGTGTGTCGCCGGTAACCACGCAGTTCTGGGGGCTCACTCCCAGCCGGATGAAATTATCGGCGTCCTCCCGGCTGATCGCGCAGACCAGGCCGAGATACTTGTAAAAGCTGCGGTGGAAGCTCGCGCTCAGACCTCTCAGCCGGCCGGAATCCGGCGACAGGGTGGCTGCGGTGATCGCCGAGGAGACTCCTTGTCGGTGGGCGGAATGAACCAGGTTGGGCCAGACGTCGAACTTGGAGATGACCAGCAGCTCAGGCCTCAGCCGCTCGAACAGACGGTCCATGTTGGCCCGGCTGTCTTCCGGAAGGTAGAAGGCCAAATCGCAGAGGCTGCAGGAAAACGCTCGTTTTTCAACCGAGGGTGAGAAGAAGGAGAGGTAAAGCGGCAGGCCGGGGTCCTGTTTTTTCAGCTCCTCCATGATCGGCAGGGCCTGGAGGTATTCGCCAACGCTGGTGCAATGGTAGAGTACTCCATGGGGGCGCTCCTTCCGGCCGTCGCTCTCCAGGAAGCTCTCGATCTTTTCGAAGCTCTTCGCCCGTCCGGCCAGGCCCCTGGCGATCTTGGTCCGGAACGGGGCCGCCAGCCTGAAGCCCGCTCTGGCCAGCGGAAGTCCGAGTCCGTTGTAGGCAGTCTGCCAGAATCCCATCAGTTCGCAGTCTTTTTCCTGACGTAACAGCGCCAAGTGGAACCGTCACGGAAGCAGCCCAGCCAGTCGTGGCCGTATCCCTCGCACCAGGCCGGCAGGTCCGCCTCGATACCCCCGTCGTCCGAGATCACTTCCAGCACAGTTCCCTCCGCCAGACCCTTCATCTTCTCGGAAGTTTTCACCACCGGCAGCGGACAATACAGGCCGGTGGTGTCAAGCGTCTCATCCGCAGGTAATGGCCCGGTCAACACCTCAACCTTCTCTTTCCATGCGGCTGTAAATGCAGCCGCAATAACCCTGGCGGTAAAAATCGAATTCTTTGGACAGCTCGCTGGAGATGCGGAAGCCGTCCTTCTTCTTGAAGTCCTCTTCCAGAAAAATCACCCGCTCGCTTTGTGCGGTGGCCGCCTTGCCGGCAGCGTTCACCTGCTCCGCCTTTTTGTGCGGGCTTACGGTGAGTGTGGTGGCGATCACTTCCGCACCGATTCGTTCCGCGGTGCGGAAAGTTTCTTCGAGCCGGAGCTGGAAGCACTCACGGCAGCGTTCGCCGCCCTCGCCGGAGGAGGCCAGCCGTCCCACTCTTTTGAAAAATTTCTCGGTATCGTATTTCCCCTCGATCAGCTCCACTCCCCACTCCCGGCACAGCCTGCGGATTTCTTCCCGGCGCAGTTTGTACTCCACTTCCCCGTGGATGTTGGGATTGTAAAAAAACACCGTTACCCGGTACTCTTCCTGCAGCTTGCGAATAACGTAAGGTGAACAGGGGGCGCAGCAGGCGTGAAGAAGAAGATGCTTCAAGCGCGGCCTCCTTTCATCCGAAAAAAAAGAGCCGCTCCCCGGTACCCCCGGACCGACTCTTTCGATTCTAACTCAAGTTCTGTAACGTGGCAAGCTTTCAGGCGGGAAGCCTGTCCGTGTCACTTCTTTTTCGCCGCAGTACGCCGGAATTCATCGACATAGCCCAGCGCGCCCAGCGGACGGATCGCATTCTGCGGGCAGACCGGGATACAGACCCCGCAGCCGATACATTTGTCGAACACGATCTTGTGCCGCTGGCCTGCCTCTCCCTCGATCGCGCCCTTGGCCGGGCAGACCTTGACACATTCTGTGCAGCCGTCGCACTTGCTGTCGATCGTCACTTTGGAGCGCACTTTCACCCGATCGACCAGGCTCTTGGTGGGGCACTTGTGCACGGCAATCACCAAGTCGGTGCCCGAGGGGTCGATAACCGGCAGGTTTCCCTCCATCTTGATCGCGCCGCTGGGTGTGACCTTGGCGCAGAGGGTGCAGCCGATACAGCCTACCTTGCAGACGTCCTTGACCGCTTTGCCCTTATCCTGGGAGACACAGCCCACGTACACTTGCTGAGTGACCGGAATCAGTTTCATGATCCCGCGCGGGCAGGCGCGCACGCAGGCGCCGCAGCCGGTGCACTTTTCTTCGTCCACCACCGGCAGCCCGTTCTCGTTCATGGTGATCGCCCCGAACATGCACGACCGCTCGCAGTCGCCGAAACCCAGGCAGCCATAGCTGCAGGCCTTGTGGCCGCCGCCGGTGCGATCGGCCACCGCACAGTTGCGGATGCCGCTGTACTTGAAACGGTCCACAGCCAGGTCCCGGCTTCCCTGGCATTGCACCACCGCAATCATCGGCGTGATTTCGCTCAGTTCCACGCCCAGGAATTTAGCGATCTTTTCAGCCACTTCCTGGCCGCCCGGGCCGCAGGCGGTGATCGGCGCCTCGCCGTTCAGCACAGCCCGGGCAAAGGCGCTGCAGCCGGGAAATCCGCAGCCTCCGCAATTGGCCCCCGGCAGGAGATCCACCACCTTGTCCAGCCGCGGGTCGGTCTGCACCGCGAATTTTTTCGAGGCGTAGGCCAGCCCGCCGCCGAAGATCAGGCCGAGCAGGCCGAGGGTAAGGACGGATGAAACAAACACGCTGTCCATATATTTCCTGCCTCTATCCTCATGTTTTTCGAAAGTTCGAATCCGGATTGGGAGTCACAAAGAACCCCTGCAAATATAACGGAAAACGTCCCTATTTTCTACACTTTTCTATTGAAATAGATTCAAATGACAGCCATTTTGCAACAGGGTGAATCTACCCGCGTTTAACGGGGCGGGGAACTGACCCCTGGGAGGCGGAGCTGATCAACCAGTATAAAAGGCTGGACGTTTTCCGCTGCCGGCTCGATTCTCACCGCTCATTCAGCGGCCGGGTGAGTGTCTATCACGTACTCAAGGTCAAGCGCTGCCTGCCCGAGGGTTGTTTCTACTTCAAATGGCACTGCCGCCTGCTGGATAAGGGCACCCGCTGCGTGAAAGGCTATGGCCATCCCGGCAAGAACTGCAACAGCTGCCGCTATTACTTCGAAGACAAGCTCCACAAGATCCCCGAAATCAGGCTCGAGCCACGCGCCTACCGCGAGTTCCAGCTCGAGCTGGAAGAGTTCGAGGACTGGCTGTCGGATATCCTCGGCCGACGGCTCGCAGTCCAGGGCCGGGTCAACTTCAGCGGCCCGCGGCTGGTCAAAAAGATATACCCGCGCCATGAAAAGCTCTACCTGAGGGGCTACCTGGCCAATTTTTCCGGCTGCTTCCTGGGCCTGACCCGCCTGGACGATTTCGTCTACCTGCGGCTCTCGCCGGGTGTCCAGGAGCGGGTGCGGCTGGCGAAGGGGGACGAGCTGGAGTTCGAGGCCGAGCTGCGGCTGGACGAAGGCCGGCTGGTGCTGGAACATCCACGCCGGTTCGATTTCAGCCGAAGGGGTCCGGAGCCGTTCGACCCGCGCCGCGCCGAGGCGCTGGTGGACCTGCATTCTGCGGCTGCCCTGGACGTCCAGTACGAACGCTGTATAAACTGCGAGCGGGGGCGGCTGGTGGACGTCGTGGAACGGGGAATCGACAGCGACCGCTTCCTGCACCGCGAGCTGTACTGCCTGGAAGGGGTGACAACTCCGGCTGACTGCTGTTACGGGGCGCTGAAAAAAATCGCCGTCGAGGACTGAGGCGGGACAAAGGGGCCGGATTTGGACAGGCGCTGGGAATTCGCTAAAAAATATTTAATCGAGAGAGAAAAACGCGGCCTGAAAAGGACACTCAGGCCGCGTGATTTTTTCCGCGACCATCCGGCGAAGGTATCCCTGGACGGCCGGGTGCTCTATAACCTCGCCTCCAACGACTATCTGGGCCTCAGGGACGACCCCCGCCTGGCCGATTCGGCGGCGGCTGCGGCCCGGAGCTGGGGCTGCGGAGCAGGGGCCTCCCGGCTAATGTCCGGCGACACGCTGCTGCACGAGGAGTTCGAGGCGAAATTGGCCGGTTTCCACGGGACCCGGGCCGCCCTCGCTTTCAGTTCGGGCTACGCCGCCGGAGTGGGCCTTCTGCCGGCCCTGGCCTCCCACGGCGACCGCCTCTACCTCGACCGCCTCTGCCACGCCTGCCTCTACGACGGCGCCCGGCTTTCGGGAGCCGGAATCCGCCGCTACCGCCACAACGATACTTCTCATCTGCGCCAGCTCCTGGAGAAGGACCGGGGCGCGGGCGGACGGCCGGTGGTGGTTACCGATACGGTGTTCAGCATGGACGGCGACCGGGCCCCTATCGCCGAAATATCGGCGGCCTGCCGCGAGTTCGGCGCTCTATTGGTGGCGGATGAGGCCCATGCGGTGGGAGTGATCGGCCCGGGAGGCAGAGGAGTGGCCGCAGCGGCCGGCCTGACTGAAGAGGACGTGCTCGTTCTGGCAACCCTGGGCAAGGCGTTCGGCGTGAGCGGGGCTTACGTAGCCTGTTCACCCCTGGTGCGAGACTACCTGGTCAATGCCTGCCGCTCATTCGTTTTCAGCACCGCTACGCCGCCGCCGGTGGTGGCAGCGGCGGCCGAGGCGATCGGGATAGCGGCCGGGATGGAGGCCGAAAGAATAAGGCTGGCTGAAATGTCAGATACTTTCCGCGCCAGGCTCCGCTCGCTGAGAGTCGACACGCTGGCCTCGACTACGCAGATCGTGCCGGCGGTGGTGGGGGAGGCCAAAGCAGCGGTGGAACTGTCGCAGAGGCTTTACGACGAGGGTGTCTTCGCGCCGGCGGTGCGGCCGCCCACGGTGCCCGAGGGCACGAGCCGGGTAAGGTTTTCTCTCACCACCGCACTTTCAGACGAAGATTTCGTGGAAATTCTGGCGATAATCGAAAAGGTTTTCAGGTAAAGATCATTTCAGCAGTATCATTTTTTTAGTGGAAGAAGTTCTGCCCTACTTGTTACCCGGCTATCCAGAATAGATATAAGAGTCACCGCGTTATTTAATTGCATAATTCCACATTTTCTCGCAAATAAGGTCATTGTTTTTCCGGAACTTATCTAAATATTTTCCTTTGACAAAATAAAAATCGATATTTTAATATTTTCGTTTTATACAGTTATGTAACTCTTTGGAGGATACGATGGAGCCTGGAGAATTAGAAAAAATAATAGTCAATTTTATTAGCAAAGGGCATGATGGTATTAAGATTCAGGATTTTAAAAGGCAAATAAAGGAGGAAATAAAAGAAGAAAGATTCAGATTGCCTTTTTACGTATCGCAAGCTTTATGGAATCTGGTTTCAAGGGGTTTAATAATTTTTGATATTATTTCAGATAATTCT
Source organism: Candidatus Glassiibacteriota bacterium (assembly GCA_043805105.1). Lineage (GTDB taxonomy): Bacteria > Gemmatimonadota > Glassbacteria > GWA2-58-10 > GWA2-58-10 > JAZDIG01. The sequence goes on from JAZDIG010000584.1 coordinate 5,790, forward strand.
CCGCAAACTTGGAGTTTGAGTTTAACTCCTGCGGGTAAAGCTGTTGCGGATGGCGAAAGATTTAATCCCAATGATTTGTATGGATACTCAAAAATGATTGAGGAGGACTTACTAAACATTTCTGAAGTAGAGAAAATTTATATGACTGAAGCACTGATGGCTTATCAATCCAAACTATATATTTCATCCGTTGTTATGGCCGGTGTTGTTGCTGAAAAAGCATATTTAGACCTTGCCGAAACTTTTATTCACTGGCCTGAATTTTCTTCGAGTCCAAAGGTAGTAAATGAGCTAACCGATCCTCGCGGAATATTTAAGATAAAGAAAAACAGACTTTTAGATTTAATTAACCAATACAACACGGTTATTCCAGATGAATTGCTTGAAGGAGTTGGAGAGATAATAAGTGCAATGCTCGAACTTGTAAGAGTCACTAGAAATGAGGCCGGACATCCAAAAGGAATCCAGATAAGTCAAAAAAGAGCTAATGCCACTTTACAATGGTTGCCCTACGCCCTTGAAAAAATCCATGCACTCAAGTTGTATTTTAAAAGTAAGGCTAACTAATTTTGTTTGAAAAGTTACTCTAAACTCCTATATCGGTGCATGAACGTACATATCTTAAAATTATAAATCGTATTGTTTTCAATTATGAAACCAATGCCTGTTTCAGCACGCCGGCCATATATTTTATTCTATAATCCTCGTCCTCCACATAAGCCAACGGCCCCGCCACTGCCACTTTCCCCAATCTTTTGATGACCTCCACGTTGTCCCGCTCGATCAGCCGGTCTTCCTCGGTCAGGCCGTCCTCCGGCTCCGTGCGGTTGAAAACCACACAGGCCGTTTCCAGTCCGGCATCTCGGGCGGCGGCCAGGGTCAGAAGCGTATGGTTGAGCGTGCCCAGGCCGGGCCGGGCTACCACGACCAGGGGCAGGCCGAGTTCGGCGGCCAGGTCGAGCGTGGAATAGTTCCGGGTGAGCGGCACCAGCAGGCCGCCCGAACCCTCCACCAATAATGCGTCCCAATTTTCTATCAGCTTCCGGCAGCAGCCGACTATCCGGCCCGGATCGACAGCCGCGCCCTCGCGTTCGGCGGCCAGATGAGGCGATGCCGGCAGGCGGAAACGGTAAGGATTCATCAGGGAGAGTTCTTCGGCTGTCGGAGCCAGTTCCGCCGCAGTCAGGCAGACCTCCAGGTCGCCCGGCTCTCCGGGGCGGACTCCGGTCTGCACCGGTTTGACCGGCGCGGCGCGTACCCCCCGCTCGTTCAGGAGCCGGGTGAGGGCCGCCGCCACCGTGGTCTTGCCCACGCCGGTGTCCGTGCCGGTGATGAAATAGCCTTTCAGCCTGGGTCTGCTCCGGGTCATTTTTTCCTGCAGCTGGCGAAGATCACTTCGTGGGTGGCGTACACCCGGCCGTCGGTTCGGAAGCGGCGGTCGTAGAAGCGGATGAGGTTATCCAGGAGCGCGCGTTCGGTGGCCGGGTGCATGGGCCGGAAATTGGGGTTGCTGGCGCCGCGCTTCTTTATCGAGCGCATGAATTCGAGCGTATCGGCGAAATATTCGAGCTTGGTGCGTACCTCCAGGCGGATCTCATCCAGCCCCGCCTGCTGCAGCCAGCCCTCGATTTCGCTCCTGTCTGCCAGCGGCGGGCCTAACCGGCCGGCGGCGAGCCGGATCCCCATCCGGCCGGCGGAGTAAACGTACGCCTGTTTCAGTTCGCGGAAAGTGTTGCGGCCCAGGGTGGCGAAAACCAGCCTGCCGCTGGGGCGCAGAAGCCCGGCCAGGCTACCGATCGATTCCGCCGGAGCACCGAACCACTGGAAGGTGGTGCTGCTGGCCACCAGGTCGAAGAGCCTCCCCTCGAACGGCAGCCTTTCACCATCGGCCTGCACGAGGCGTACGCCTCTGGGGTTGCCGTCCAGCTTGCCGCGCAGCACGTCCAGCATCCCGCCGGCGATATCCACGGCCAGGTAGAAACCGGCGGCGATCCGGCCGGTCAGGAAGCCGGTGAGGAAGCCCGTGCCGCAGCCGATTTCGAGTACCGATGGAGCTCCCGTGAACTCCAGGGCTTCGGTCCCGGCCCATTCCACCAACTGCCAGGCGATCTCGCGCTGCAGGGCGGCGTATTTGTCGTAATCTCCAGCCCTGGCGGAAAAATGCAGCGCCACGATCTTCTTGTTTACGGCCGGGGCTTTCAATTGTACCTGGCCGGTCACCGAGTCTCCTATTTGCCCGTGTTATTCATGAAAACGGTATTTGTCTGGTTTCGTGAAGGAGCGCACCCGTGTGTGCGCCCGCTTAGCATCGAGAAATTCCCGAACAACGGGCGGACACAGGGATTCGCCCCTTGTATCTTTAAGTAGGTGTCTTATAGTTAAAGAAAGCTATGATGGTTAGAGCTTTCTTCAGATGGTAGTAAGCTGGCACTGGCGGCCGGGAGATCGTTCGCCCCTTGGTCTTTAAAAGACCGATCCGTAGCTGGAT
>JAZDIG010000585.1:0-12800 GCA_043805105.1 Candidatus Glassiibacteriota bacterium
CATTTCCCCTGGTACGGACTCTACTTCCCGGTCAGCCCGGATACCGATGTCTGGCCCGACCTGTTGCAGATCGAGCACGGCCGGGCGCGCGAAGAGGCCCTCAGTGTCAAGTTGATCGACCAGCGCCTGGGAATCCTGGCCAAGGCCGGCTTCCACACTTTCTACTACTTTGCGATCAACGACGGCTACCCGCCCCAGGTCGAGCGCCGCTGGCCGGATGCAATCGCCGCCTGGCCCGACCGCGTGGCCCTTTCCGGCTGGCGCGGCGGCGGGATCGAATACCGCGAAATGAACGCCGACACCAGCTACACTTTCGGCCGGGACCTGGTGCGCCAGGCGGATGGGATAGTGGAGCGGATCGGTCCCCTGGCCGGAATCTTCTTCGACACCGTCCACCACAGCGACCTCGACTTCGCCCACGATGACGGCCTGACCCTGGTCTACGACCGGGACCGGCCGAAAAGAGCTTACAGCATCAATTTCTGCTACGATTTCTTCTTGGAGCATCTGGCCCGCCGGCTCCATCATCGCCGGCAGTTCCTCTTCATCAATGGTCCGGCCGCGATCCGTAACGCCCGGGGAGTAGATGCGGTGATGCTGGAGGGAGAGGGCGGCCGGGAGTGGGAGTACGAATTCGAATACCGGCGGTTCCTGGTCTGCCTGGCCCGGCCGCTGGTCTGGCTCTTTCCGGGCCGGCCGCACCAGCGGCGGGAGGTGCTGCTACAGCGCTGCCTGCTTTACGGCGGCCGGCCCAGCGCGCCGAGCTCGGCCTACGCCGATTTTGATGGCTCTTGGAGCGCCGATGTCGACCGCGCGCTGTGGCTGCCCTACCTCCCGCTGTACGCCAGGCTCTCCGGCCGGCGGCTCTGCTTCGAACCCGACCCGCTCGATGTGCCAACAGGCTGCCGGGGCGAATTGTTCACCCTGCCGGACGGCCGCTACGCATTGGCGCTGATCGATGAAAGCCTGTCGGTGTTCGACCCGGCCAACCGCAGGGAGGCGAAAGTCTCGCTGAGGCTGAAAAACCCGGTGTCGCAGGCCATGGTTTTCACTCCGCTGGACCATGCCGGCAGCCCGCTCGAACTGTCGCACGATCCGGCGGGCGGAGTCGGCATCGAGCTTAAAGATTTCCGCGGCACGGCCCTGGTGCTGATCGGCGAATAAACCACCCCGCGGCCAGCTGCGAGGTATCAAAGTTAATATTGATCATCTTAGTCCCGCTCCCACGGGCGACCAGCCGGTCGCCCCTACGACCGGCCCGGGACGGATTATTCCGAAACAGAGCTTCGAGGAATTCTATTCAATTAATGCGGAGAATTCCGTAAATCGTGAGGGCCCGGTTATGAAATTTTCCCACAGAATCCTCCTGCCGCTGGCCGCTGTCCTGGCCGTCCTGACGACAGTGGAAGCCTTGCGCGGCCAGGAGACGAGGCCCGCCGCCCAAAAGCCTGCCTGGTGGCTCGAGAACGGCATCTGCTTCACCGGCAACTGGGAGCCGCTCGCTTTCCAGGTGCGCCGGGGTGCGGTGGCGCGCGACTGGAAGTCGGATTACGAATGGCAGCACGAGGAAACAACGGTCGAAAGTCTCGAAGCGGCCGGGGTCAACCTGGTTATCACCCACTTCTACAAGGGACTGGGCTTCGAGCACGAGAAGCAGGACCTCGAATACACCCGCCGGCTGGCGGCCAACCTGAAAAAGCACGAGATGTACGCCGGGGCTTATATCGGCAGCACGCTGTTCAGCGAGACGCTCTACGCTGAAGTCCCGGGGAGCCGGTCTTGGGCCCAGCTCGACCGCCGCGGCGAGCCGATAGTTTATGCCGACCAGTACTATCGCGAGCGGGCCGACTTCACTCACGAAGGCTACCGCGAACAGATCAGGAAGGCGGTCACCCTGGCGGTGAAAGACTACGGCATGGACCTCATCCATTTCGACAACTTCTACAGCATGTTCCCGCTGGAAGCCGGCTACACCGAACACATTCAGCAGCTTTTCCGGGAGTACCTGCGGAAGAAATACACGCCGGATGAGCTCCGGCTGCGGCTCGGCTTTGCCCAGGTCGAGGGGCTCCGTCCTCCCCGGGTGGCAGACCGGCCGCTGGCGCCGGTGACCGACCCCCTGGTCCAGGAATGGATTGTCTTCCGGGTGGAGGCGCTGACCGGATTCATTCGCGAGCTCAGCGAGCACATCCGCTCGCTTTCCCCCCAGGTGGTGGTGGAGTTCAACCCGCACGGAATCTGGGGTGAAAACAGCGCCTTTTCCGCCGGCATGGACCACGCCCGTCTCCTGCCCCTCTCCGACTGCCTCTGGAGCGAGGACCCGGACCACGCGCACTACTATCCGGAAGAAAACCGGCTGGTGTCGAAAATCAGGTCTTACAAGCTGGCCCGGCGGTTCGGCAACGCTCTGTTCAGCTACAACAATTCGCCGCTGGAGCTGGCCGAGGCGATGGCCTTCAACCGGATGTGCATCGCCGACGTGCCCTGGAGCGTGATCACCGACCCGGCGCGGATGAAGGAAAGCCTGACTTTCATCCGCTTCTTCCACGATAACCTCGGCACCTTCCGCGATCTCGAAACGCTGGCCGACGTGGGGGTGATGCGCGATTTCGAATCGGTCACTTTCGGCGGCTGGCTGCCGTTCCTGTCCACGGTGCAGGCCGAACAAACCCTGATCCAGAGCCGTACGCCGTTCACGCTGCTGTTCGAACAGGACTGGGACAAGCTGGAGGACTGGCCGGTGGTGGTGCTGGCCTCGCAGGAAAACCTGACCGACCAGGAAATAGGCAAGGCGCGCCGCTACGTGGAGAGAGGCGGGGCGCTGGCGGTGGTGGGCCGGGCCACCGGCCGATTCGACCAGTGGCGCCGGGAGCGCGGCCAACAGGATTCGTTCTGGAGCCTGATCGGCCTGAGCGCACAGAGCGACAGGCTGGATCAGCCGGCCCGTCTTACCCTGGGTAAAGGACGGGTATTCTACCTGCCGGGCTTCCAGTCCCACCCCTCCGTGCCTGAATCGGCCGACCGCGTACTGCCCGACTGGTGGCGCCTGCCTCTCAACTGGGAAGAATTTCTGGAGGGTCTGCGCTGGTGCCGGTCCGGAGAGTTCAGCGTGGAAGTGGAAACCATGCCGTGGGTGGCGGCCGGCCACTACCGCGCCGGCGGCGGCCGGCAGGTGCACCTGGTCAACTACTGGCCGGGCCACCCGGTGCGCCACGTGCCGGTGGTGTTCTCCGGAAAGGATTTAACGCCCCGCAGCGCCGTGCTGCTTTCGCCTGAACACGAGCCCCTGCCGCTGGTAATCGGCCGTTACCGCGATGGCTGGATGACGCTGGTGCCGGAAGTGAAAACCTACGGGATAGTGGTAGTGAAGTGACGCAAAAAGGAAAACCCGCCTCGGTCAGGAGGCGGGTTATCGCGGGGTATATTTTGGGATTTACCGCCTTGACGGTAAATGCCGAGTGCTAAGTTATTAATTTGTAAGCACCTCCTTGTTAAAGGTGCCCGATTATACCATTCCACTCCCATTTGTCAAGTTTTAACGGGGAAAAAGTCCCGTGGCCTTCCCGCCGATAACTTCTTTAAAACCTTGCTTTTAAGCTCTCCAATCTGCCAAACTTATTTCTATCATTGGCTGTAATTGTATATCTTTCAATAAGATAAAACAAGCATCGCTCGCCGCCTCTCGGCCGTCTCTCCCCGAAAAACAGTAAGTCGATCGACCGTCTGTTACAATAGAAAGCTGGGTAATGTTCCGGAAAAAATCAGCAAAATCCAAGAAAATTCGAGAATAAAGCACCGATTTGCCCTTTTTTTGGCAGTTGATGCAAGAGTTTTTCAATCGAGACAGCCGGCTTGACCTGAAAACGCTGGAGTCTGCGTGGGAATGCTTGACAAATGGCATCAGAAATGTTATATTGGCATCAAATGGCAACAATAGTTATCAATAATGAATGAAGGAGCTGAATATGGTATTAATGTCGATCGAGGAACTGGCGGATTACCTGGGCGAATCCAAGCGAACGATCTACCGCTACATCCAGACCGGGGACTGCCCGCCATATATCCGGCTCACCAGGAAGAACATCAAGTTCGACAAACAGGATGTCGATGCCTGGCTCGAATCGAAAAAGGTCGATCCCCACCGGGCCGGCCGGGACACGGGAGGAAGCTGATGAAAAGATTGTGGCATTCTGTTCGGATCCCGCTGGCGGTGGTCCTGCTGGCGGTCGCTACGCTGGGGCTGGTGCGTATTTTTTCCGGACCCGAGGACACCTGGATAAAGAACGAGCGGGGGGAATGGGTGGCGCACGGCCGGCCGGCCGGTCCACTTCCGCCAGAAAACTACCGGGAGCCGCTTTCCCGCCGGACCCTGCCGGTGGTTTTTTTGGTGGCATTCGCCGTGCCGCTTTTCTTTTTCAGCGGCCGCAAGCTCCGCAACCGTCTCACTTTTGACTCCGCCAGCCGGGACATCCGCTTTTACGGCTACCTGGGTACGGCCCTGTTCCTGCTGGGCGCTCTGACTGCGGTCGGGCTGGCCGCCGAACTCTTTCTGAACGCGCCCCTGCCGGGCGCCGAAGGGCCGCCGCCGGTTGCGCTCGTTTTCCTGGCGCTGGTGGCCGGGTTCGCCGGCCTGTGCCTGATTGCCGGCTGCCAGATGTTCCTCTGGCAACGAAACTGCAACGATCACTACCAGCTGGAGAAAAACCACCAGCAGATTCTCGAGCTGCTGGAAAAAATCCGGCAGCCGCGGTAACGGCCTGGAGACCGGCCGAAAAAAATACTTGCCCTCGCTGGTTCATTCGGCTTATATTGAAACAGGATGTCAATTATGTCGATTGTATTGATGAACATTAACGGAGGGCAGCCCGATGTCCGTGATAAACGAGACACTCCAGGCCAACCAGGCCTATGCCGATAAATTCAGCCTTTCACACCTGCCGATGCCGCCGGGCCGCAAGCTGGCGGTAGTAGCCTGCATGGATGCCCGCTTGACCGTGGAGGAGGTGCTGGGGCTAAAAACCGGCGATGCCCACATCATCCACAACGCGGGCGGCATCGTCACCGAGGATGTCCTGCGCTCGTTGGTGATCAGCACCCACCTGCTGGGTACTCGCGAATACATTATCATCAACCATACCGATTGCGGTATGCTCACTTTCAAGGACAAGGAGCTGACCGACCGGCTGATCAAGGATACCGGCAAGACAGTGGTGGCCCCGGCGGTCTTCCACTCCTTCACCGATGTCGAGGAGAACGTGCGCCAGCAGATCGGCAAGGTGCGGAACCACCCCTGGATCCCGGAATCGATACCGGTGCGGGGTTTCGTTTTCGACGTCAAGACCGGCAAGCTGCACGAGGTGAAATAACGGGGGAGCGAGGGAAGTCAGGAAGCGTCAGGCAGAAGCCCGGGAGCGATTACAGGCTCTCGGGCTTTTCTTGTGTAATCTTTTAAAATATAATGTGTTACCGTAGAGGCGACGCATGCGTCGCCTCTACACATAAAATTTTTCCTCTATATGCAAAATTAATTCAATACGTTTTTTATCAGCCTTACCTTTGAGACAGGCTCCGGCAATCGAGACTGGAGGAAGAAGATAGATGATCGCGGTCAGGGCTTGAGCAGCTCGCCGCCCTCCAGCCGGTCCTTATAGAAGCGGTCGTACACCGAGCGGGTGACCCAGGTGCGTTCGGCCACCGGCACCATCTCCTGGCCGCCCACACCGGCGAGATTCACACTCCAGCAGCCCTTGTTGAGTCCCAGGAAAACCGGCCGCATCTCCAGGAAAGTCCCCACCGTATCGCTGTGTTCGAAAGTCTCCGTCTTCAGCGCGAAACAACTGTCCATGACCGTAAATTCGGCGTTGAGCCAGTAGCGGCCGGAGGGTACGAAGGGGAAGGTGAAATTTTCTTCGTTGCTGTCGGTGGTCACGCAATAGCCGTAGACATCCCCGCTTTTATAAATGTCAATGTCCTGGCCGAAATACAGCTCGACCATGATGTTGTCGTCCGTGAAGTTGTCCCGGTTGTCCGGCGGCGGGTAGTCTCCATCCGGCTCGTACTCCACTACTCCGTAGATGTCCTGGTAGAGGAGATACTTTAACGTGGTTTTGTCCTTGCCGCAGGAGAGCGCCGCGAGGCCCGCTGCCAAGATGAGGGAAATCAATATCGAGGTTCTACGCCGCATTATTGTTTCCTTCCTTTCAGTTCGTCACTGGATTTAATTTTTCGTTCGAGGACAGAAAATACCCCTCTTTCCGCCCGAACGGAAGGGTTTTTACATAAGAGAATGCTGTCTTCGCCGCAGACGGCTGAGGGGGGATGCGGCTGGTTCGGCAATCAGCGCCGGCGCCGGTCACTGCCGCCGGAGGAGCTGCCACTGGAGGAGCTGCCTCCGGACGATTTGCTGCCGGAGGAGCTGCCGCTGGAGCCGCTGTCGCGCGAGCGCGTCGAGCCGCCGGAGGATCTGGTCGCCGGCTGAGAGCTTGAGCCGCGCGACCGGCTGCTCGAACCCGAGGCCGCCGGAGCGGGAGCGCTGCTCCCGGAAGAGCGCGACCGTGAGCTTGATGCCGATCCGCTGGATGAACTCCCGCCCGTGTCCCGCGACCTGGTGCTCGAGCCGCGGTTGACACTGCTGGCCGCCGGGCTGGCCGAGGTATTTTCGCGGCCGCTGCTTCTGACCCGGCTGTTGTCGGCCGGTGCGGTTGACCGGCTGCGGGTGATGCCGCGGTAGACCCTCTGGTCTGAGCCGGCCGCGCTGGTGCCGGTAACGCTCCGGCTCCTGGTGGCGCCGGACGGCGAATAGACCCGGTCGTCACCACCGGTGCGGCTGCGGTTAGCGGCCGTGCCGGAAGTCCGGTCGGTCTGGCGGCTGCGGCCGTAAGCAGCCCTGTCGCTCGGCACGTCGCTGGTTTTGCGCTTGGCCGAGGGGCTCACCCTGCCGGTATTGAGATCGCCGGTGGGGGCAGAGGCCGGCGTGAAGCCGGAGGCCGGGTTGCGGTTGAACGGCTCGCGGGCCCGGTTGTCGATTTCATCGGTGGTGGCCACTACCTGGTCGCCGCCTGAGCCATCGTCCCTGGCCCTGGAAGGCGTCACCAGCACGCGGTTATCCGCCGGCCGGTTTTCGTAGCCGCGGAAGCGGCTGCCCGGGCTGGGCGGACTGTCGGAGATCCGGCGCCGGGACTGGTCGCGTTCGTAGCCTTGCCGCCACGCGCGCTCGGTCTTGGGGTCCAGGCGGTAGGCGGGCCGGCCGCGGGTGTCACGCAGACGGTCGTCGTAGAGCCGCGAGTAGGTACGGTAATCGTTGTAATAGACTACCGAATCATAGCCGGGATACCACCAGTGATTGGGGCTGTACCAACGGTAACCGATCCAGAAATCGGCCTGCCAGTAATCCCAGTACGGGTAGAAGCCGATATAGTAGGGATCGTACCAGTCTGGAATGTAGTTGAGGTTATAATCGTACCAGAGGTCGTAAGTCAACGGCCACGGGTCGTAACGGTTGGGGATGCCGTCGCCGTCGGTGTCCCACCACGGGCTGCAGTAGCGCGGGTAGTAGATGTGATCGAAGTGATGCCCGGGCGCGTAGATCACCGTAACGTCACCCTCGGAATAATACCGCGAATCCTGGGGATCGGTGAAGTAGGCTTCCTCCTGGCCGGTGGCATCATCGTAGAAGACGATACATTTAAGGTCCAGGAAGCCGTATTCTTTTTCCTCCCCGCGGTATTCGGGGTTGTAGTAGCCGATCACGCGCAGGCTGCCCTTGTCCTCCATGGAATTGATCCGCTGGCGGATCTTTTCCATGAGCTCTTCGTTGCCCGGTCCCACCTCCTCGTGCACGCCGATCTTGAACACCCGGTCGGCATCGTGGACTTCGAGTACGAAGTCAAGGTTTTTATCCTGATCGTAATCGCCCATCATGGGCGTACCGACGAACTCGTCCGCCTTCAAGTCTTCGCTCTGAGGAGCTTCGCGATCGACTACGGTGGAGCGGGCGTACACCGAACACCCGGCGCTGAACGCTAAAACCAGAGTGGCAGCCAGGGGGGACAGGAGCTTGAGTATTCTTGCGGTCGGTTTCATGATTGCCTCCCGGTGGAGGTGATGGTGATTTTCCGGATTCCTGGTTCCTGAACAATTAGACTGCACCCGGCTGGCCGTTATTCAAAATTCCGGCCGTGAACTGCCGGGGCTGGAACGAAGAAACCGGCGGGGGCAGCTGCCGTGCTGGGGGGATTATTCTATTTTCTGCTGTTCGAAACCTTTAAGCTGGTCACGGAGCCGGGCCGCATCCTCGAAACGTTCCTCTTCCACCGCCCTCACGAGCTGGTTCTGCAGCTTCTCGATCGCGGTCAGCGGCTTGTTGGCCTTGATCGACCGGATCATCTCCTCGAGCGCTTTCTGGGAGCGCTCCAACTCAGTCTGAAACTCTTCGAAGTCCACCGGTTCGAGGTTTTCGATTCTTTCCAGGGTCTGGGAGGCGACTTTCAGCGCTTCATCCAGGTCATGATGCTCCTGCATGGCCAGGAGCGCCCTGGCCGTGCCGTTGATCCGGATGATGTACGGCCACCAGCGCTCGAGGTTCATCCGGTCTTTTTCCCGTACGGCGTACTTGTTGACGAAACGGAAGAGCTCCATGTTACGTTCGGTGTCGCGGATCACCCGCTGGTAGTCCTGAAGCTGAAGCAGGAAGATATAGCGGTTGTAAATCCGCAGGCTCTCGTCGAACAGCTCCGAACAGCTTTCCGGTTCGAGCTTGAAGCCCCTTGCCGTGCCGTGGGCGCGCTGGAAGCGCTTGAGCGCCAGGCGGTAGTAATCGAAAGCGAAATCGTAGCCGTATGGCTGCTTGCCATCGGGCCTGCCGTCCAGCTCCATCTGCAGCACGCCCTGAAAAGCCGCGTTGTCGACCCGGACCTGCATCTTTTCGCGACCGTCATCGCCCACGATCTTGCGGTAACTTTTGCCCGGATCGAATTCCCAGTTGTGGATGATGTGCGAAATGTCGTGGGTCACTTTCAGCGTCCCTTTGCTATACCCCTCGACCGCCGGCAAAGTTTCAGGAATCGGCTGTTCAAGCATCTTAATTGTAATGGATTCTTACAATTATCGCAAGTTGCCCATCCGGCGGCCGGGATGCTCGATTGACAAAACCGGGGGGCCTTCTTAGCTTTCCAATGGTTTTATCGGCAGGCCCGGTGAGGGCCTTGAGCCATTCTGCGGCTTAACCTGGCGGACTATGAAAACCAGCCGGAAGATAGAGCTCCGGGCGGGCCTCCTGTGCGCGGCGGCGATGTTCCCGGGCGCGGGAAATGCCTTGGCGGCCGGCGGAAATTCGGCCGAAGGGATCAGCCTCCACGCGGTGGACCTGGCCGCGATCCTGGTTTTCATAGCCCTGCTCTTCTGGGCGGGGCTGAAGTTCTACCGCTGGGTGGGCGAAGCCGAGGATTTCACCGTGGCGGGACGCAACCTGCCCCCGTTCATCCTGGCCGCCACCATGGCCGCCAGCAATTTCAACCTGTTCGGCCTGGTCAGCCAGACCGGCACGATCTGGCGTCACGGGATCTCGATCATCTGGCAGGGCTGGACCGGCTGCATGGCCCTGGCCCTGGCCGGGCTGTTTATCCTGCCGGTGCTGAGGCGCCTGAAAGTGGCGACCCTGCCGGAATTCCTCGAGCGCCGCTTCGACAGCCGCGTCCGCGCTTTGGCGGGCTTTTTCGCAGTGATCCGGCTCGCCTTCTGGCTGGGAGTGGTGCTGAACACCGCCGTGCGCGCCTCGGAGATGATCTCCGGCCCCTCGATCACCGCCGGCCTCAACAGTCTCGGCGACCACTTCGGGCTGGCCGCGAGCGCGGCCGTGAACGGCAGCTACATTTTCTGGGTGGCGCTCTACTCCGTGCTGGTGATACTCTACACTTTCACCGGCGGCATGTATTCGGTAGCGATTCTGGATTCGGTCTGTTTCGTGGTCATCGTGGCCGGGTCGCTGGTGGTGCTGCCGCTGTCGATGAAGGCGGTGGGGGGCTTTTTCGGGATGGTGGAGCAGCTTTCGGCCACCAGCCCCGGGCACCTGGACCTGATGCCGGCGGAGGGGCTCTACAGCTGGAGTTTCGTGCTGGCGATGTTCTTCCTGGGTATCCAGTGGGCGAGCACCGACCCCGGCCTGGTGCAGAAATCCTTCTCCAGCCGGGACTCCCGCGCCCTGGCCACCGGGCTGGTTTTGGCGGGGCTGGTTACGGTGCCCTACGTGCTGCTGATCTTCCTGCCGCCCCTGGCGGCGAAGATTCTCTACCCGGCGCTGGCCCATCAGGATTACGCCTACCCGGCGCTGATAGTGAACCTGGTGCCGACCGGCCTGTTGGGGCTGGTCTGCGTGGGACTTTTGGCCTCGCAGTTTTCCACGACGGACGCCAACCTTACCAGCGCGGCCACGATCTTCACCAATGATATTTACCGCAACGTGTTCAGGCGGGAGGCGGGCCAGAGGGAGCTGCTGGTAGTGGCGCGGGCGGTGATCCTGGTGATCGGCGTCCTGATGATTTTGTTCAGCTTCCTGGTGCCGCTGTTCGAAAACGCGGTCGAGGCTTACGTCACGGTGGCCGGTTTCATGGACATGCCGCTGTTCGTGATCGCGGTGGCGGCGGGACTGTTATGGAAGAGGGCTTCGCCGGCCGGGGCTATCGCCGGCTACCTGGGCGGGATCGCGGTGGGGGCGGCGGTACTGTTCCCCTTCAAGTATGCGGCCTATTTCGGGCTGGACCCGGCTTCCTGGGCGGCCCGCAACCATCTGCTGGCCGGAACTATCGCCAGCGCGGCCGGCGCCTTGGCGCTGTGCGTGGCGGTGAGCCTGCTGAGCGCCCGGCCGGATGAGGGGAAGGTCGCCGCGGTCTGGTCGATGAGGGCCGGCAGCGAGGAGGAGCGGTCGGCCGGCGGCGGATATAACATCTGGCCAGAGTCCGCCTCCGGCAAGTTCTGGATCGCGGTGCTGCTGGCCGGTACAGCCGTGTTCCTGGTTGGAGTGCTATGCGGGGCGACAGGCAGGGCCATTGCCGGCTGGCTGGCAATCGGCGGGATGGTGATTTTTTTCATCGGCGCGCTGGCGCGGCTGCGCTGCGATTGACAAGATAAGCGGGAACTGACATGCACCTGGACGAACTCGACACCCCAGCCCTCTGGGCCGATCTCGACGTGGTCGAGCGCAATCTCCAGCGGATGGGCTCCTACTGCCGCGAGCACGGGCTGGCGCTCAGGCCGCACATCAAGACTCACAAGGTGCCGCAGCTGGCCTGGCGGCAGATCGAGTCCGGGGCGGTGGGAATCACGGCGGCCAAGGTTACGGAGGCGCAGGTGATGGCCGAGGCCGGCCTGGAGGACATCCTGATCGCCTATCCGCTCTGGGGCGAGACCAAATGGAAGAACCTGGCCGCCCTGGCCGGGCGGGCCACGGTCGGCGTGGCCACCGACAGCGTGGAGCACGCCGAGGCCCTGGCCGAAGGCCTGGGCCCGCAGCGCAAAAAAATCTCCCTGTTGGTGGAAGTCGATGTCGGCACCGGCCGCACGGGATTGCCGATAGACGACACTCTGCCGGCCGCCGTGGCCCGGATCGCCGAAACCGGGATCCCGGTCCGCGGCCTAATGGTCTACCCCGGGCACCTCAAGGAGCCGGACGATAAATCCCTGGCCGAACTGTCTGCGCGGGTCGGACGGGCCCGCCGGTACTTTGAACAGGCCGGCGTATCAGTGGAGACGGTATCCGGCGGCAGCACTCCCACCGCTTTCTTTTCGCACCGGATCGAGGGGGTGAACGAAATCCGGCCGGGCACCTACATCTACAACGACTGCAACTACGTCCGGCTGGGCGCCGCCCGCTGGGAGGACTGCGCCTTGCATGTGCGCTGCCGGGTGGTGAGCACCTCGGTGCCGGGCCGGGCCATAATCGACGGGGGGAGCAAGAGCTTCTCCGATGCAGCCAGTATCGCCGGCCGGGGTTTCGGCAGGCTGGTGCAGTGCCCCGAAGTGCTGTGCGAAAAGATGAACGAGGAGCACGGCTACCTGGTAATCGGCGATTCGCCCTGGCGGCCGCGGGCAGGGGAGCTGGTGGACGTAATCCCCAATCACGCCTGCACCGCGGTCAACATGCACCACGTGATCCACCTGGTGCGAGGCGATAAGGTGGTGGAGGCGCTGCCGATACCGGCGCAGGGGAAAATACAGTGAAATGTGCAGGCGGCAGCCGGGCTGGCTTGCAGGTAAAGGAACAGGGAATGAACGTTGAAAGGCCGGCGGTGGTCCGGGCGCGGGGGTTGGAAAAGAGCTTCGGGCCGGTGCGGGCGGTGGACGGGATAGACTTCGAGGTCTACGCCGGGGAATGTTTCGGCCTGCTGGGGCCCAACGGCGCGGGCAAGACTTCCACCCTGCGCATGCTTTACGATTTCAGTCCGCGCGACGGCGGAGTGCTCGAGGTGTTCGGCCTGGACCCGGCTGCGGAGGGTTCCCGCGTAAAGGGAGTGCTGGGCGTAGTCCAGCAGAGCAACAACCTCGACCAGGAACTCACCGTGCGCGAAAACCTCGAAGTCTACGCCGGCTACTACGGCCTGGACGGCAGGCGGCTGGCTGGGCGGCTGGACGAGCTGTTGGAGTTCATGGAGCTGGGTGGGCGCTCAGACTCCCAGATCCGGGAGCTCTCGGGCGGCATGCAGCGCCGGCTGACTATCCTGCGGGCGCTGGTGCACGAGCCGCGCCTGGTGGTGCTGGACGAGCCCTGCACCGGGCTGGACCCCCAGGCCCGCCACGAAATCTGGGCC
>JAZDIG010000586.1:0-5128 GCA_043805105.1 Candidatus Glassiibacteriota bacterium
ATCGGTCCGCGTACTCTCGGATTTCTCGATATAATGGACCTGTTCAGCGGCCAGTATTCGATGACTCTCGGCGCCATGCTCATCGCGCTCTTCGTCGGCTGGCGCTGGGGCACGCGCAAGCTGGTGGAAGAGATCACTCACGGAGACGATCCCGGTTTCGTGCGCCGGCTCATCGCTTTCCAGATTCGTTGGATCTGCCCGCTGGTACTGGTGGGCCTGATAGTCTACATGATCCTCAACCCCAACGCGTTTGCCTGACGGCGGCAGGCCGCACCGGACAGGAGAG
This sequence comes from Candidatus Glassiibacteriota bacterium, assembly GCA_043805105.1. GTDB lineage: Bacteria > Gemmatimonadota > Glassbacteria > GWA2-58-10 > GWA2-58-10 > JAZDIG01. The sequence goes on from JAZDIG010000586.1 coordinate 287, forward strand.
GAGATGGACGGCTTTACTCAATTCGTGCTCGGTCTCGAAAGGTTTATGTATTCAGCCTGGTTCGTGGTCCTGCTCCTGGGTACGGGTATCCTGCTGAGCCTACGGACGCGTTTCATCCAGTTCCGCAAATTGGCCGCGTCGTGGAAAAGGATCGTCCAGGCTGCTTTGCACAAGGATTCGGATTTGAAAGAAGGCGATATCACCCCGTTCCAGGCGCTGAGCACGGCGCTGGCCGCCACGGTGGGGCTGGGAAATATCGCCGGCGTGGCCACCGCCATAGCGCTCGGCGGCCCGGGAGCGGTCTTCTGGATGTGGCTGACCGCGGTTTTCGGCATGGCGACCATTTACGGGGAAGCGATGCTGGCGATCAAGTTCCGTTCGGTAGCTCCGGACGGGTCGATGTCCGGCGGGCCGATGCACTATATAAGCAAGGGGATGAAAAATTCCCGCTTCGGCAGAATCCTGGCGGCCGTGTTCGCCGTCACCGGCAGCATGGCCTGCCTGCTCTCCACCGGCTGCATGATGCAGTCGAACTCGATCGCCCTCAGCTTCAACAACAGTTTCGGGATGCCTTACTGGGCCAGCGGCCTGCTGCTTGCACTGCTGACAGGCGCGGTCACGTTAGGCGGGATCAAAAGAATCGGCGTGGTGGCGGAAAAGCTGGTCCCGCTTATGATTTTCATATTCGTCGGCTCTTCTCTGTTTATTATTTTCAGGCACATCGGCGAGGTTCCAGGCAAGCTGGCGCTGATCGTCAGGAGCGCTTTTAACCCGGTGGCCGCCACCGGCGGATTTGCCGGCGCTACGGTTATGGCTGCCATGCAACTGGGTGTGAGCCGGGGAGCGCTGTCCAATGAAGCCGGGCTCGGCTCCAGTCCTATCGCCCATGGAGCAGCCAAGGAGGACGATCCCAACCGGCAGGGAATCCTGGCCATGAACGGCGTCTTCATCGACACGATCGTGGTCTGCACGATGACCGCGCTGGTGATCCTGATCAGCGGCGAATGGACCAGCGGCCTCACCTCTACTGATCTGGCCAGTGCGGCTTTCGAGCACGTTATCCCTTACGGCCGTCTGATCGTGGCCATCTGTGCGCTGCTGTTCGGCTTCACCACCCTGCTGGGCTGGTCGTATTACGGCGAGCAGTGCATCCAGTACATGCTGGGACTCAAGGTGATTCGTATCTACCGCAGCATATTCATTATTTTCATCTTCACCGGCGCAGTAATCAAGCTCGAGCTGGTCTGGAGCATCGGCACCATCGCCAATGCCTGCATGGCGCTGCCTAATCTGGTGGGCCTGGTGGCGCTGAGCGGAGTGGTGGGCGCCATCGCGTTCGCACGCAAGGGCAATGGGCCGGAAAACGTCTCCCGGGCCGAATAAGCTGAAACAAATTACCACCGCCCGACCATTTCAAGACTATGCTTATCGTAATTCGCGCATTCTATCTCGTTTCGCTGCTGATTTACGCCGTTTCCGCAGTCGGTTACGTGCGGGCTTTCGGCAGCCGGACGCCGGCGGACGGGCAGAAGAAGTCGCTGTTCGTGGGCTACGCGGTGCTGTTGCACCTACTGGGGCTGGTGACCTATACGGTCTACCTAAGGCAGGCCCCCTTCCTCGGCATGTTCCAGGGTTTCGGCTTCGCCGCCTTCGTGCTGGCGGTCCTGTTCATAGTGATTTCCCGGGCCGTGGAAAACGATGCGGCCGTGGGAATGGCCGTGCTGCCGCTGGTGGCGCTTTTCGCCCTGATCGGCCTGTTCACGCCGCTGACGGTGGTGCACGACCCGTTGCTGGCTCCCAATCCCTGGTTCATTCTCCACGCCTCGATTGCCCTGATGAGCTACGGGGCCTTCGCCCTCGCGTTTGCGGCCAGCGTGCTCTATCTGCTGCTGCATAAGGAAATCAAGTCCAAGCGGCTGGGGCGGTTTTTCGAGCGTCTGCCCTCGCTGGATGAACTCGACCACCTGACTTACCTCTCGGTGACAATCGGCTTCGTGGCCCTCACCGTTTCGATCGCCACCGGCGTGGCCTGGACTCTGGTCCGGCTGGGCAAGCTGCTGCAGATGGACGCCAAGGAAATCATCACTTTCGTCAATTGGCTGATCTTCGCCCTCTATCTGCACAGCCGTTATTACGGCCGCTGGCGGGGCAAGCGGTCGGCATGGCTGGCGATAGCCGGGTTTGCGGTGATCATCTTCAACTTCGTGGTGGTCACCATTCTGCTTTCGAGGACGCACGCTTACCTGTAGCCCCGGGTGCAGGGAGGCTGACGGTTACAATGGCGCACGCGAAATTTTATCCGGTCTTCATCGACCTGGCGGGCAGGCGCTGCCTGGTGGTGGGCGGGGGAGCGGTGGCCGCCCGCAAGGTCCGCTCGTTGCTGGATTCGGGAGCGCGGGTAGTGGTGGTAAGCCCGTCGGTCTGCGAGGAAGTGGAGAGGTTGGCGGCCGAGGGCCGGGTCGAGTGGCGCAGGCGGGAGTTTGCCGATTACGACCTCGAAGGCAGCTTCCTGGTGATCGGCGCCACGGATAGCCACGAGGTGAACCGCCGGGTGTTCCGCGAGGCGGAGCGACGGGCGATGCTGGCCAATATCGTAGACGAGCCGGAGGTCTGCAATTTCATCGTGCCTGCCCTGGTGCGCCGGGGCGAGTTCCAGGTGGCGATTTCCACCGGCGGAGCCAGCCCGGTGCTGGCCCGCAAGCTGCGCCGTGAGCTCGAAAAGCGCTTCGGGCCGGTGTACGGGGAGATTGTCGATGAGCTGTGGCACATCCGCACCATGCTCAAGGACCGGCTCGCCAGCGAGTCGGTGCGCCGCAGATTCTGGGAAGAGCTGGTGGACCTGGAATTTTTAGACAGCCTGAGCCAGGGTGAGGTTAAACTGAAAATCAGGGAGCGGGCGGAAAGATGCCTGTCGCGGTTGGCGGACTGAATCACAGGGTGGCGGCTGTCGAGCTGCGGGAGAAACTGGCCTTCAGCGGGCCCGAGCTCAAGGGCCGGCTGGGCCGCATGGCCGAGCGCGCCAGGCTCGAAGAGCTGGTGGTGCTCTCGACCTGCAACCGTACCGAGGTCTACGCTTACGGCCAGGACGAATCCCGGCTGCTGGAAGGGATCGGCAGGATCCTCAGCGAAAAGTTCGGCTCCACCGTGAACCTCGATGACACCAGCTTTTACACTTACCTGGACGAACGCTCGGTCAACCACCTCTTCCGTGTCGCCTGCAGCCTCGATTCGATGATCCTGGGCGAAACTCAGATTCTGGGCCAGGTGCGGGAGGCTTACCGGCTGGCCCAGGAAGCCAGGAGCGCGGGGCGGGTGCTGAGCCGGCTGTTCCAGCAGGCGGTCAACGTGGGCAAGCGGGCCCGCACCGAGACCAGTATCTCCAGCGGCGCGGTGAGTGTCAGTTCGGCGGCGGTGGACCTGGCCCGGAAGATTTTCGGCGAGCTGGCCGGCAAGGAGGCGCTGATCCTGGGTGCGGGGGAGACCAGTGAGCTGACCCTTTCGCTCCTGATCGACTCCGGCGTTGATTCCGTGCTGGTGGCCAACCGCACTTACCAGAAAGCTCTCGAACTAGCCGTGACCTACCACGGCACCGCGATCAAGTTCGACGAGTTCTATCCTTACCTTCAGCAGGCCGACATCCTGATTAGCTCGACCAGCGCTCCGGGCTACGTGCTCACCCGGGAGCGGGCCGGCGGGGCGCTCGAGCGCCGCGACAAGCCGATCTTCCTGATCGACCTGGCCGTACCCCGGGATATCGACCCCGCCCTGGCCAACTACGACAGTGTCTTCCTTTACAACATTGATGACCTGACTTCGGTGGTGGAAAAGAACGTCGAGGAGCGCCGCTCGCAGGTGGCCTTGGTAGATGAAATCGTGGCCAGCGAGGCGGCCGGGTTCATGGCCTGGTACGAATCGCTGTCGCTGGTGCCGCTGATCAAGACCCTGCACGAGCGGATGAACAGTATCCGCGCCGAGGAGGTGGGGAAGGTGCTGGGCAAGCTCGGCCACCTTTCCGCCGATGACCGCCGGCTCGTCGAATACCTCAGCGTGGCGATGCTGAAAAAGTTCCTGCACGGACCCACCAGCCGTCTCAAGGAAGATCCCCGCAAGCTGGCCCGCATGGAGCCGGCCGAACTCCTGCGTTTCCTGTTCATGCTGGACGAGGAGGGAAACGGTGAGAGGAAGTAGGCTGGTGATAGGCTCGCGGGGCAGTAAGCTCGCGCTCTGGCAGGCTAACCACATAAAAAGCCGGCTGACCCAGCGCCATTTTGAACTGGAAGTTGCCCTCGAAATAATCCGGACCACCGGAGACAAGATCACCGATGTGGCCCTCTCCCGGGTGGGCGGCAAGGGGCTCTTTACCAAGGAGATCGAGGAGGCGCTCTTCGACCGGCGGGTGGACATCGCCGTGCACAGCCTCAAGGACCTGCCCACCGCGCTTCCGGACGGCCTGATCGCCGATGTGATCACCGAACGGCTCCACGGGGCCGATGCCCTGGTAAGCCGCCGGGGCCTGAAGCTCGCCGATCTGCCCGGGGGAGCCAGGCTCGGCACCGGCAGCCTGCGACGCAAGGTGCAGATCGCCGCCCTGCGTCCGGACCTGGTCTTTATGGACCTGCGGGGCAATGTCGACACCCGGCTGGCCAAGCTGGAGCGCGGCGAGTACGACGCTGTTGTGCTGGCCCAGGCCGGTCTGGTGCGGCTGGGCCTGGAGGGCCGGATCACCGAACTGCTTGACCCCGATCAGGTAGTGCCGGCCGCCGGCCAGGGCGCGCTGGCTGTCGAATACCGGCAGGGAGACGATAACACATCGGCCCTGGTCTCGTTCCTCACCGACCCGAA
>JAZDIG010000587.1:0-5631 GCA_043805105.1 Candidatus Glassiibacteriota bacterium
TCTCAAACAGGTCTTCGCTCCGGACTACACCCTGGGTGAAAAAGCGAGCAACGTCTCCCTCGATTTCCTCAGGGCCGAAGCGGCGGGATTTCTGGCCGAACGGAAGGTGAAAGACATGTTCGATGGGATAGCCGCTCTGGCAGCCAACCCGGACCCCGAAATCAAGGTGAAGGCGGCGACCGCTCTGGGTGCGCTGGGTGATCCGCGCGGCATCCCGGTTCTCGAACAGATGGCGAAAGATGTAAAGGGAAAGCCCGACATCGGCTGGCTGGCTGAACTGGCCGACAGCTCGATTTCACGGATCAAGCGCGCGCAATAGCGGTTTCGGATTGCGGATAAGTTATTCGGCGGCGGCAGGCGTTACCTGCCGCCGCTTTTTTATGCGGAAACTCTGATAATCCTGGCGCCGAGGCGGGCGAGCTTCACTTCGAGGTTTTCGTAGCCGCGGTCCAGGTGGTAGATGCGCAGGATTTCGCTCGAACCTTGCGCCACCAGGGCCGCCAGCACCAGGGCCGCGGAGGCGCGCAGATCGCTGGCCATCACCGGCGCCGAACTCAGGCGGCTCGGCCCGCGCACGATAATCCGCCGACCCTCGCTGCGAATATCCGCTCCCAACCGGGCCAGTTCAGGGACGTGCATGGCCCGGTTTTCGAAAATGTTCTCCTCGATCACGCTCGTACCCCGGGCCTGCGTGGCCAGGGCGCAGAACTGGGCCTGCATGTCGGTGGGGAAGCCGGGGTAGGGGCGTGTCTCAATCTCGAAGGCCGGCAGCTCTTCGTGACCACGCACCATCAGGGTGTGCTCACCTTTTTCGAGCCTCACGCCGAGTTTTTCCAGAAGGTCGGTGACCGACTCCAGGTGGTTGAGGTTACAGCCGCCGATTACCACCTCGCCGCCGGTTATCGCCGCGGCCACGGCGAACGTCCCGGCCTCGATCCGGTCCGGAATCACCGTGTGCCGCACTCCCTTCAGGCCGGAGACACCCTGGATCACGATCCTGGCCGCACCGGCCCCCTCGATCCTGGCTCCCATGGAGTTCAGCATGTCCGCCAGGTCGGCGATTTCCGGTTCTCGCGCCGCCCCATCGATCACGGACGTGCCGCCGGCCAGCGAAGCTGCCATCATTACGTTCGCGGTGGCGCCCACGCTCGTGCCAAACCGACCCTCGAGGTCTATCCGGCGGCCGCGCAGCTTTCCGGCCTTCACTATAACGTAACCGCCGGCCGTGGTGATCTGTGCGCCAAGCAGGGCCAGGCCCTTGAGGTGCATGTCGATCGGCCGCTGGCCGATCGCGCAGCCGCCCGGGAGGCTCACTTCGGCCCGGCCCCGGCGGGCGGTGAGGGGGCCGAGCACATAGTAGGAAGCCCGCATCCGGCTCACCAGCTCGTAGGGGGCTTTGTGCCCTGCGGCCCGGGAGGAGTCGAGCCTGAGCGTGCTACGGCTGGAGCGGCTGACGTCCACGCCCAGGTATTCGAGCACCTGGGTCATGGTCCGCACATCGACCAGATCCGGCGAGTTTTCCAGGTCCACCGGCTCATCGGTCAACAGCGAGGCCGCCATCAGAGCCAGGCAGGAGTTCTTGGCCCCGCTTATCGACACCTTGCCCTTCAGAGGCTCGCTTTTCTCGATGATGAACTTGTCCACGAAACTTCCTCAGCTTTTTTCCGCGGTCACATAGCGGGTTCTGCCGGCCAGGTCAGGATGAAAGGCGCATTCAGTGTAGGCTGCGCCGCACTTTTCGAATATCGCGCCGACAGGTGCCCGCTGCCTTTCACCGATTTCGAGCGCCAGTAGACCGCCCGGCGCCAGAAAATCATCTGCCTCGGCCACGATCCGCCCGATCACGACAGTCCCGTCCGGCTCGCCGCCGTCGAGCGCCATGCGCGGTTCGTGGAGCCGCACTTCATCCGGCAGCGATTGCATCTCCTGCGGGGAAACGTAAGGCGGGTTTGCCATTACCACATCGAACCCGGCCGCTTTTCCGACAGCCGCAAACAGGTCGCTGCACAGCAGATTCACTCTGCCGGCCAGCTTAGCTCCCAGACGTCCGCTGTTTTCAGCTGCGTATTTAAGTGATTCAATGGATATATCTGATAATAATACATTTACGAAATCTCTTTCAAGCGCCGTGGAAAGGCCGGCGGCGCCGCTGCCGCAGCACAATTCGATCACCTTGAACTCCCGGCGGGCCTTGCCGGGGTCCGCCCGGCGGCGGTCCAGCCAGTCGAGGACGAGCTGCACCAGGCCCTCGGTTTCAGGTCGCGGCACCATTACTCCCGGCCCCACGCGCAGCGAAAGCTCCCGGAAACCGGTTTCGCCGATAATGTATTGAAGCGGCTCGCGGGCAATGCGCCGGCGCAGCATCTGGCGCAACCGGTCGAGCTCTGGATCGGCCAGCGGCCTGTCGAACTTCAGGTAAAGGCCCAGCCGGTTGGTGCCGACTACCGAGGCGAGCATTTTTTCCGCTTCGAGCCGGGCTGGTTGGATGCCTTTTTCTTCGAGATAGCCGGTAGCGAGCCTGAGCACTTCGAGCAGGGTCTTCAAGCCGGTTTCACGCACCGTTTCAAGGTTCGGGAACTGGACTCGGGAATCAGCTCCGGGATGGGGGAGAGTCCCAGTGTCCGCAGCCAATATAGCGACCGCCCGCCCGATCCGCAATCCGGCTTACAGGGGGCGGGCTTTTGATTGACATCCAGATTCCGTTTTATTAAAATCACGGTTTAACTACCGGCATTTCAGTCTTTTTCGATTTACCACCGGAAGCTGCCCGCACAAGAGGCGGTTATCCGGCCAAGACAGCCAGAGGCCCGGCCCGATGATCAAATACGATTTCAAACAGCTCGAAAAAAAATGGCAGAAAGTCTGGGAAGACGAAGGCCTGCACCGGACCGACTTCGAAGCCGACGGCCGCAGATGCTACTGCCTGGTGATGTTCATCTACCCCTCGGGCGACAAAATGCATATCGGGCACTGGTATAATTACGGACCCACCGATACCTGGGCCCGTTTCAGGAAGATGCAGGGTTACAACGTTTTCGAACCGATCGGGTACGATGCGTTCGGGCTACCGGCAGAAAATTACGCCATCAAGTACGGCGTGCATCCCTGGGATTCCACCAGCGAAAACATCCGGGTGATCCGCCAGCAGCTCAAGGGGATCGGCGCGATGTACGATTGGGAGCGCGAGGTCAATACCTGCACGCCGGAGTATTACAAGTGGACTCAGTGGATCTTCCTGCAGTGCTACAAGGCCGGCCTGGCTTACCGCGCCGAGGGGGCGGTGAACTGGTGCCCGAGCTGCCAGACGGTGCTGGCCAACGAACAGGTGATGGAAGACGGCACCTGCGAGCGCTGCGAAACCCCGGTGACACGCAAGGAGATGGTCCAGTGGTTCCTGGGGATCACCAAATACGCCCAGAGGCTGCTGGAGGGGCTGGATAAGCTCGACTGGCCAGATAAGACCAAAACCATGCAGCGCCACTGGATCGGACGCAGCGAGGGCGGGCAGATCACGTTCCGTTTCGCCTGCGACACACCCGGAGCGGACACGCTTGATGACAATGAGAAAACTTTCTCAATCTTTACCACCCGTCCCGATACCCTCTACGGCGCAACCTACGTAGTCATGGCGCCCGAACATCCGCTGGTGAAAAAGATCACCGCATCGGAGCGGAAGGCGGAAATCGAGGCCTACGTCGAAAAGACCCGCTCGCAGAACGAAATCCAGCGCACGAGCACGGTCAAGGAAAAGACCGGCGTGTTCACCGGCGCCTATGCGATCAACCCGGTCAACGGCCTGAGGATACCGGTCTGGATTGCCGATTACGTGCTGCTGACTTACGGCACCGGCATAATCATGGCCGTGCCGGCCCACGATACCCGGGACTTCGAGTTTGCCAGGAAGTTCGACCTGCCGATTGTCGAGGTGATCGCTCCGCCGGGCGGCAGTGCCGGCGGGGAGCTGGCCCAGGCGTACGTCGAGCCGGGAACGATGATCAATTCCGGCGAGTTCGACGGAACGCCTTCGGAAGAGGGCGCCAGGCGGGTTATCGAAAAGCTCCAGGCCGGAGGCCTGGCCGAGGCCCAGGTCAATTACAAAATCCGTGACTGGCTGATCAGCCGCCAGCGCTACTGGGGAGTGCCCATCCCGATCGTTTTCTGTGAGGCCTGCGGCGAAATGCCTGTGCCTGAAGAAGACCTTCCGGTCAGGCTCCCGTACGAGGTGGATTTCAAGAAAGCCGCCAAGGGGGTCAGTCCACTGGCCACCAACGCCGATTTCGTCCACACGGCCTGCCCGAAGTGCCACGGTCCGGCCAGGCGGGAAATCGACACCATGGATACCTTTGTCGATTCATCCTGGTACTTCCTGCGCTACCTGTCGCCCGGACTCGAAGACCGGCCTTTCGACCGCCGGCTTTGCGACGGCTGGCTGCCGGTTCATCATTACGTGGGCGGGGCCGAACATGCGACCATGCACCTGATCTATGCCCGCTTCATCAACATGGTGCTGTACGACCTGGGCCATATCGGCTTCGAGGAGCCGTTTCAGCGGCTGAGCCACCAGGGAACCATCACCAACCAGGGCGCCAAGATGAGCAAGAGCCGCGGCAACGTGATCAATCCCCAGAATTTCCTCGACCAGTACGGAGCCGATGCTTTTCGCTGCTATCTGATGTTCATGGGCGACTACGCCCAGGGCGGAGACTGGGACGATACCGGCATGCAGGGCATGTTCCGCTTCCTGCTCAGGGTCTGGCGCCTGGTCCAGCACAATGCCGGCCGGGTGAAAGGGGTCCAGCCCGGGCGGACCGCGGCCGGCGACCTGACCCGGCTCGGCGAAACCGAACGCAGAATCGCCCGGGTCATGCACAACTCGATCCGGGGAGTCACCCTCGACATCGAGAGGATGCACTTCAACACGCCGATCAGCCGGATCATGGAGCTGGTCAACGAACTGGTGCCGTACGCGGGCGATGAAAGCGACAACCGGCAGTTAGACCTGAGGTTCCTGGCCGAGGCCCTGGATGTGCTCGTACGGCTTATCGCACCCTTCGCGCCTCATCTGGGCGAAGAACTCTGGCGCGGGGCGCTGGGCCGCGAAAAGAGCGTATTTATCCGCGAATGGCCGGAATTCGACCCGAGAGTCCTCGTGAGCGACGAAGTGACCGTAGTGATCCAGATCAACGGCAAGCTGCGCTCCCAGATTTGCGTGGAAAGAAACCTGGCCGAAGCCGAAGTGACGGCTGCGGCCAAGGCCGATCCGAAAACAGCCGGCTGGCTCGAGGGTAAAAAGATCAGAAAAGTGATCTGCGTGCCGAACAAGCTGGTGAATTTCGTGGTGGGGTGAAGGATGTTCCCGGGAGTCGATACCCTCGGCAATTGCAGCGCGCTGCCGAGAGCGGGGCCGGGACATATGTCGCATAAGATATATTATGTAAACTTCTACATTTTTAGCCTCATCAGGCGGGTTTTTAATCGTGCCAGGATTTTCTCCCCTTGCACCGTCTAAGTGCTTTAATTCACAATTATAGTGACGCTTTATGAATCCGGCGGTCGAGTTGCTGTATAATACCTGCAGGGCCTCAATTTTTTGTTCGTAATTCGAGCATGCCAAAAAAGAATGATCTTATG
>JAZDIG010000588.1:0-3720 GCA_043805105.1 Candidatus Glassiibacteriota bacterium
AGCGGTAAACTCCGCGGCAAACGCATGATCAGTGGCGGCAGAGCCGATGTCCGTAAAGCCCTCTATATGGCGACTATCGTCGCCTCCAGACATAATCCATATATCCGCAACTTCTATCAAAAACTTATCCAGGCCGGCAAACCCAAAAAACTCGCTCTCACGGCCTGTAGCCGTAAATTGCTCATTTTACTTAACGCAATCTTGAAAAATAATCCACCTGATATCTGGGTTACCGCTTGACTTTCAAGACAGTCGCTACGTAATCTGCAACATGGAATGGGAATACTTTGGCGGGAGATTCTGTGTCTGGCCCCAGTCGGGACGTCTTCCGCCTGACCGCGAAAGCTTTCTTCCCGGTATTGAAGAATAGGAACCGTATGGCTGGTAATATGGGATTATGTAAAACTTTTACCCTGAAAGTCCGCTTCCTTCACGCCGCCAGGCCCGGATAATGATAACTGCCAGGACCATATTTACTGCACACCCCAGCAAACCCTCGCCATTCACTATTTGCACGCTGCCGTCAAAAAACCGGCTTGGAGTGTCGCTGTATACATTCCCCAGCAGCAGGGGATTGATGAAGTTCCAGGTCACGTGCGCCAGGTAGACCGGCCAGATCGAACCGGACCTCTGATATATCCAGGCGAAGACGAATCCGGCAAAGAAAACGTTCAGCAGGAAACTCACGCTCCAGATCCAGCCCAGGGAACCCGCTGGTGGCTTGAAAGCGATCACGAGATGGAATAAGGCCCAGACCGCCGAACTGAGCGCTGCGGCTTTTATCTTGCCGAAACGCAGTGTTTTGTTTAACAGAAATCCTCGCCAGCCGAGTTCCTCGCCCAAATGTCCGGGAAGGGCGTTCAAAAGCAATAACGGATAACCTTGCAGCCCGGCCCAGAGCATTGCCGCCGGATCCGCATCCTTTGGCTCGAAAGTGGCAAACCCAAGAATCCGGGCCAGGATGATTACTCCCGCAACCATGACGCAGGGATAAGCGATTCCCAGCAGCCAATTTTTCCAACCTCCCACACCGAATCCGAAATCGCGGAATTTGAAATCCGGTATGATCGCTGTAAAAATCAGGGCGACTGTCGCCGGGACCATCATGAGCGGGAAGAAAAAGAAAATCCAGAGCTCGAAGCTGAAGGTTTTTCCATGGAACGCAAAGAGATATTCGAGGACCCAGGCAATCGCAAGGGTTGCAACTATGTAGATGAGGATTAATTTTTTCAACCTTGAGTTCTCAATCTGATCCATAATCACTCTTCACCTCTATTGGGCGGAAAAACAGTCTGAAGTTCATTTGGAGAAAATTCCTGATTAAAATGAGATTATCGGCAAATCGGCTTTTGCAGAAATTCTTCTTTATCCGGACTTCCACTGGAATAGGCAGCGGCAGACTCACCAGGATTTGCGCCTGCGGCCTACCAGCGGTCGGGCCGGTCGAGCTGAGTGTCGGGATCGCCGTCCCAGTGGCGGATTTCAACCGGCCGGTAGTCTGGCTGGATCCCGCCCGGAATGACCTCGGCCACGGCGATTCCCGGCCCGCCCTCCACTTTCGCCGCGCAGCTCCCATCCGAATCGAAAACCGCCGCCTGGCCGGCCGGCCAGTTGTTCGAGGCGGCCACCGGGATCCGGTAGGTGCGGCAGAGGTGCCCCAGGTCGGGGCCCCACTCCGCAAGCAGGTGCATCCGGCTGTTGAGGTTGAATACCAGCTCGGGAGACTGCGGGATAAGATGGCTCCAGGTGGGCGGCATCAGGGCATCGGCGCAGATCACCGCCGCCGCCCGCTCCAAAGCACCGAAACCGAAGGTGTGGAAATTCCAGCCGGGCAAAAACCGCCTGCGCTCATCGGCGATTGGCGGGTAAGGATAATCTTCGACACCCCTGTTTTCTTCCCGGATACGGTCTTCAGGCCATTCCGGGTCGACCCAGAGGAACACCTTGCGCTGGACGCCCCGCACGCCCAGCGGGTCCACCAGGACCGCGCTGTTGAAGTGATCGAAAACCCGGTGCCGCCGGCTGGCTACTCTTTCGGTGAGTCCGATCGCGATCCCCACCGACAGGCCGGCGGCCAGGCGCCCGATCTCCGCGATCAGGGGGCCGTCGAGAGTCACTCCCCGGACCAGCCGGCCGCTGTCGTCCGGCGCGCGGTCGAAAAAGTATTCGGGGAACGAGACGTACTGCGCGCCCTGGCGGGCCGCTTCCCCGGTCAAGCCATGGAGCAGCTCGCGGGCCTCGGCGTAATCCGGCCGGCCGGCCAGGACCGCCGCCACTGTCAGCTTGCCGTGAGCCAGGTCCCGCTTCTTCAAGCCGTTGTGCCTCCGGTCTGAGGCGATCTCATTTCAGGCTCCAGAACCAGGGTGGAGGCCAGCCTGTCGTGCAGGGCCTGGCTGCGACTGGACAGTAGGGCGATGAAAAAGCCAATGAAACAGATCAGCATGGACAGAATCCTGCTTACAGACCGGCCCAGGGAGCGCTGGAAACTCAGCTTGCGGCCCGCCTCGTCCGTAACGAACACTCCCATCAGGATTTTGCCCGGAGTGGCCTGCCGCCAGCTCGCCTCGAACACCGCGTAATAGAGCACGTAAATCGCCAGCACCAGCCAGCCCGGTATCTCGTCCGGGCCGATGAAAAACCAGCCGGAAAGCCAGCCGGTAAACCAGCCGGTCATCCCCTCGTAGACCCCGCCCGCATGGATCCAGTGGAAGAGCTTCCAGAGCAGGCGGTCGAGGTAATAGAACAGCCCCAGGGGCTTTTCGATCGCCTCGAGCACGAGCTTGACGATGATTGCATCGACGACGAAGGCCAGGGTGCGTCTAAGGAGAGAGGCGTATCTGGTGGGCATCATGGTTCAACTCCCTGTACTGTTTTTATCCGGTTTTTCCTCCGGCTTTTCCGGGCCGGCCTGGGCCGGCGGCACGACAATTGTCGGTGCACTGCCGGCCGGCGCTCCACCCGGGTAGGTGACTAAAGGGGGCTGAGGGGGCTGAGCACTGCCGCGGTTTTCCACGGACGGGGCCGGATAAGAGGGCTCCAGCACCAGCGTGCCTGCTATCATATCGTGCAGCCCCTGGTTGCGTTCGGTGAACAGGGCGATCAGGTAGCCGATATAGCAGAACATCTTGGACAGAATCTTGGACAGGATGCGGCCCAGGGCCCGCGGGAAAGTCAGCCGCCGGCCCTCGAGATCGGTCACGAAAATCCCCATCAGCATCTTGCCCGGCGTGGCCTGACGTGGACTGCTTTCGAAGATAGCGAAATAAAACCAATATATGAATGTTGCTGCCGCAACTATCAATATTATTAAGCCGATGGAAGGCAGGAAATTAGTAACGAGCCGTAAGATATCTTCCGGATCCGGCTGGTATCCGGGATGCCAGTTCAATCCGCCGATCAGTCCGGAAAAGATGCCTCCGCCCACCAGGAAGAGTGCCAGCGGAACGAGAAAAATTGCGCTGATACCCCAGGCGATCAAGACATCCAGAAAATGGGCCACCAGCCGTTTGAGAAAAGATGCATAGCGGGTCGGTAACATGGGCGTATCCTTTCACTACACTTTAAGAATTCACGTCGCCGCCGGAATTATCCGGGTCATTTCCGGCGGTTATTTTTTCCTGAATGTTTTGGTCCGGGGCGCTCCCCTGCGCCGGCTCCAGCACCAGCGTGCCGGCCACCAGGTCGTGCAGCGCCTGGCTGCGTCCGGTGAACAAGGCCAGC